>JAYSCC010000740.1:0-1500 GCA_041915065.1 Zavarzinia sp. | reverse complement strand
CGGCCGAGGCGCACAGCGTGCCCTATCCCGGCCTGGCCGAACCCTTGAGCCAGATGGCGATTCCCCTGCTCGGCCGGGGCCAGTTGCTCGGCCTCGTCTTCGCCGAATCGCCCCGGCGCTTCGCCTTCACGCGGGAGGACGAAAATGCCCTCGCCCTGATCGCCGGCCATCTGGCCGCCGGCCTCGCCCTTCAGGAGGCGGTGGCGGGCGAGGCCCCGGCCCCGGCGCCGGCCCCGCCGCCCGTCTCGGCCGAGGGGCGCCTCCGCATCCGCTACTATCCCTTCGACGACAGTGTCTTCCTGGGCGAGGACTATCTGGTGCGCGGCATTCCCGGCCGCCTGCTGCACCATTTCCTGCGTGCCCATCTGGACGAGGGCCGTACCGACTTCACCAACCGCGAGATCCGCATGGACCCGCGGCTCCGACTGCCGGAGGTGAAGGACAATCTGGAGACCCGCCTGATCCTGCTGCGCCGCAGGCTCGACGAACGCGCCGCCCCGATCCGCCTGAGCCGCCCCGGCCGCGGCCAGATCCGCCTGGAACTCGACGGCACGCCCGAGATCGAAGTGGTGACTTGAGCGTGACGCCCGAGAAAGTCGGAGAGGTCACGACAACGGCGCACCACCCTCTATCGTCATCGCCGGGCTCGACCCGGCGATCCACGTCTCTCCGCCCGGCTCGGTGTTCTCGTAGATGGCCGTGTCAAGCACGGCCATGACGATAGGGGGTTGTTTGTCGGTCGAAGCGCGGGGGCAAACGCCGCCCGTCGCCGGGCCTGCCACAGTGATTTTCAGCTCGACCGGACAGCTTGTGGGACGGACCCGGGCATGACGGAAGGAAGGCGGCGGCGCCTTTCAGACCTGGTCCTGGATCACCGAGATCAGGGGCAGGTCAGCCGGCGGCATCGGGTAGTCGCCGAGCTTCATGCGGTTGACCCAGGCGAGTTCGGCGTGTTCCTTGGCCTGTGGCACGCCGTCCCAGCGCCGGCAGACATAGACCGGCATGAGCAGGTGGAATTTCTCGTAGGCGTGGCTGGCGAAGGTGAGCGGGGCGAGGCAGGGCTCGCGCACGGTGATGCCCAGTTCTTCGTCCAGTTCGCGGATCAGGGCCTGTTCCGGGCTCTCCCCCGGCTCCAGCTTGCCGCCCGGAAACTCCCAGAGCCCGGCGAGCGATTTTCCCGCCGGCCGTTTGGCGATCAGGATGCGGCGGTCGGGATCGACCAGCACGGCCGCGGTCACGATGACGATCCGGTTCATGGCTTCCCCTCCCCCAGATCGAGGACATAGCCGGCACCGCAGGTGCGGATGCCGACGACATTCTCGCGCGGGGCGCTCCAGCCCGCGTCCTTGACGAAGCCGGCGCCGGTGAGGACGCCGATGCTGCGCGCATTGTCGGTCATGACCTGGGCGGTGAGCCGCGTCAATCCCCGCGCCCTCGCCAGCGACACCAGGGCGCGGAGGGCTTCACTGGCGATGCCCCGGCCCCAATGGCGGCGCGCCA
>JAYSCC010000739.1:0-1503 GCA_041915065.1 Zavarzinia sp. | reverse complement strand
CTCGGCCGCCTGTCGCCAAAGGTCGCAGGATCCGTCCAGCGCCCGCTCGCCGACTTCCGCCATCAGGGCTTCCTTGGAGCCGAACTGGCCGTAGAAGCCCCCATGGGTAAGACCGGCCGCCTTCATGATGTCGGCCACGCCGATGCCCGCGAATCCACGTTCCCGGTAAAGCCGGGCGGCCGTGGCCAATACCTTTTCCCGATTTTCGTTCGCCTGTTCCCGGCTGACACGCATGTGGCCTCCCGATTGTTCTGCCCGTGGTGATTTTTCAGCTTGACATTATAGATGATGTTCATCATATAATTATTCATGTCGATCATCATTTAACTGGCGGCGGCGATCGACGGAGTGTTCCGCCACTGCCCAACAAACAAGGAGTACGGCATGCAAGACAACAAGGACACGGCCCTGATCACGGGCGCATCTTCGGGTATCGGCGCCGTTTATGCCGACCGACTGGCCCGGCGCGGCCACAACCTGGTACTGGTGGCCCGGGACCAGGTTCGGCTCGCCGCTCTGGCGGCCACATTGCAGGAGGAAACCGGCGTGGAGGTGGACGTGCTGCCCGCCGACCTGACCCGGGAAGCCGACCTGCGGCGGGTGGAGGATCTGCTGCGCGGCGACCGGAGCATCGGCATCCTGGTGAACAATGCCGGCATCGCCGACCAGGGCGCCTTGGCCGAAAGTCGGCCGGAGCGCATCGACGCAATGATTGCCCTCAACGTGCTGGCGCCGACCCGGCTCGCCGCGGCAGCCACGGCATCTTTCGTCGAACGGGGCCGCGGTGCCGTGGTGAACGTGGCTTCGGTGGTGGCGCTCGCGCCCGAGATGTTCAATGCCAGCTATAGCGCCACCAAGGCCTACGTCCTGAGCCTGAGCCAGACCTTGCAGCATGAGGTGGGCGGCCGTGGCGTCCGGGTCCAGGCCGTGCTGCCGGGCATCACCCGCACCGAAATATGGGAGCGCACCGGCATGGACGTGGCGCAGTTGCCTGCCGACATGGTCATGGAGGCCGGCGAACTGGTGGATGCCGCCCTGGCGGGTTTCGACCAGGGCGAAACCGTCACCATCCCGTCGCTGCCGGATCCGGCGGATTGGGACGCCTTCGTCGCCGTCCGCAACCGCCTGGGGCCGAATCTTTCCCACAGGCATCCGGCAGCCCGGTATGGCATCCGGGCCTGAATACCCGCCGGACGACGGGAAGGCCGGGGTCGAAGCGCTCTTCCAGGCCTTCACGCGACCCCGGCCGAGGCCCCTGCGCGAGAATGAACAGGCGCTCATGGCGTGGGCCGAGGGCCGCGCCATGAGCGGAGAGGACGGGCCTTTCCGGTTGTGGACCAGGTCTCGACCGGAGGGTGGTCCCCGCGTGCTGCCGGTCCACGGCTGGGAAAGCCGGGCCGGCCATTGACTGTCCTGGGTGCCGAGTCTGCTGGCTACGGGATTCGACGTGGCCGCGATCGATGGGCCGGGCCATGGCGACGAATGCCTGCAACGGGTCGGGCC
>JAYSCC010000738.1:0-1507 GCA_041915065.1 Zavarzinia sp. | reverse complement strand
TGGCGGTCCGGGACTCGGCAGCGCCTACCGCATATTGTGACCCAGGCCGGGAAAGCCTCAACATCCTAGTTGCTCCCGCCGATCCGATCGGCCAGCGACAGCACCGAGGTGGCGAAGTAGGTCGACTTGTTCCAGCGCATCACGACGCGGAAATTGTCGTAGACCAGGAAGTAGCGCGCCCCGTCCCCCGGGTTGATCAGCGAGGCGGAAAGATCGGCCACCGGCAGCGGGCTACCGTCCGCCTGGCGGACGCCGAGCGCCGCCCATTCGGCCAGGCTCTTCTTCACCTGGAGCCCGAGGTTGGATTTCGCCAGCCCGGCCGGCACGACGACTGGCCGGCCCCAGGATTCGCCGGCCTTCCAGCCGTTCTGCTTCAGGTAGTTGGCGGCCGAACCGAAGACGTCCGCCCGGGTCGCCCAGATGTCGCGGTGGCCGTCGCCGTCGAAATCGACCGCCCATTTGAGATAGCTCGAGGGCATGAACTGGCATTGCCCCATGGCGCCGGCCCAGGAGCCGACCAGCTTGTCGGTACCGAAACCTTCCTGGTCCATGATGCGGAGGGCGTTGGTCAGCTCGTCCCTGAAGAAGGCGGCGCGCCTGCCCTCGTAAGCCAGGGTGGCGAGCGAGCGGACGATCGAGAGTTTGCCCATGTTGGCGCCGAAGCCGGATTCGACACCCCACAGCGCCACCACGACCTTGGCCGGCACGCCGTAAGTGGCGGCCACCGAATCGAGCGTCGCGCGGTTCTCGTCGAGCAGGGCGCGGCCGCGCTTGACCCTGGCGTCGGTCACCGTATTGGCGAAATAGCGCTCGAAGGTGATGGTGCCTTCGGGCTGTTTGCGGTCGAGTTCGACCACCCGGTCGTTCGGGGTGACGCCGACGAAGGCGCGCGAGACCGTGGCCTGGCTGATCCCTTTGCTCAGCGCTTCCGCCTTGAAATCCTCAAGCCAGGCTTCGAAGCCGGCATCGGCCAGCGGCGGCGGGTTTTCGGACGTCACCGGGGCGGCTGCGGCCGGGCGGCGCACGGCCGGCTGGCCGGCGCAGGCGGTCAGGCAGAATGCCAATAGAAGGAGCCAGGGGCCGTGGCGTCGCGGCCCGGTCGTGACCTCGGTTATCATCTCGTCGCTCGAATCGCTGTTCCTTCCTGTTTGCCATACCCTGGCCGCCAGGGCCATGGTGTGGGGCCATGGGGGCCCATGTGGCTCGAGGGGGAACGCCCGACGAGGATGACATGCCAAGCCTGACCGAAGGGCTCGACGGCCTGCTGCGCCGCAAGCCGATCAGCGAAGACGATCGCCGGGCCGCCGCCCTCTTCGCCCTCGACGCGATCGCCAATGCGCTCGCCGGACGCAACACCGAAGCGGGCCGCATCCTGGCCGCGCATGCCGGGGCGGAACCGCGCGACAGCGCCGGCAAGGCCTTCGTCATGGGTGCCATGACCCATATCCTCGAAGTCGACGACCTGCACCGCGCGTCCGTCGTGCACCCGGGCTGCGTCGTGGTGCCG
>JAYSCC010000737.1:0-1515 GCA_041915065.1 Zavarzinia sp. | reverse complement strand
GTGATCTTCAACGACAACCTGGTGAAGGTGGCCGAGAACTATCTGCGCAAGGGCTCCAAGGTCTATATCGAGGGCTCGCTGCAGACCCGGAAGTGGACCGACCAGTCGGGCCAGGAGAAGTTCTCCACCGAGGTGGTGCTGCAGAAGTTCCGCGGTGAACTGACCATGCTGGACGGCCGCGGCGACGACGCCGGGCGCGACAGCGGCGACTTCGGCGGCGGCTATTCCGGCGGCGGGGGCGGCGGATTCTCGTCCGGCCCGCGCAACCAGGGCTCCGGCCCGCGCGAGGACTTCTCGGCCGACCTGGACGACGAGATCCCGTTCTAGGACCGCGAGATGGCGGCGGCTCGCGGGCCGCCGCCACGCTTCCGGCGATCAGCCGCCGGGAATGACCGCGCAGGCGATGCGCGCGCCGGCCCCGCCGATCGGCTGGGTCTTGTAGTCGTCAGCGTTGGCGTGGATCACCAGGGCCGAGCCGTCCTTGTCGACGAGGGCAGGGCGGCCACCCGCGCCCTTCAGCGACACGAAGGTCGACAGCAACTCCACCGTGCCCGCGCCATCGGCGCCGACATAGAGGTTAGGCAGGTCGCCGGCCTCGTTGAGGTCCGGATTCAGCAGGCCGTGGACCTTGGTGGCCTGGGCGTGGACATGGCCGCCGGCCGAGGTGAAGTCGGATTTCGAGCAGTCGCCGGTCTCGTGGAAGTGCAGGCCGTGCCAGCCGGGCGGCAGGCCCTTGACCTCGATGCGGGCCAGCACGCCGTTGGTCGCCTCGGTCAGGGTGGCGGAGCCGACTGAGGCGCCGGCGGAATTCTTCAAATCCACCCGCAGGTTGGCGGGCGAATCCGCCGCAAAGGCCGGCGCGGCGGCCAGGGTGGCGATCAGGGCGGCGAAGACATATCTCATAGCGGCCTCCTACAGGCGGTTCGGGGGTCGCGAAGGTTGGCCTGAGCCGCCCCGGATGTTAACAACGAAGTACAAATTCCTGTCCGATTCTAACGGCATACCCTCCCCTTGAGTGACGAGCACAATACCCCGTCGGAAGACGGTCGGCCGGGGGGCATCGCCCCTATCGCCATCGAAGACGAGCTGAGGCGCTCGTATCTCGACTACGCCATGAGCGTGATCGTCAGCCGCGCCCTGCCGGACGTGCGCGACGGTCTCAAGCCCGTGCACCGTCGGATCCTGTTTTCGATGAGCGAGCTGGGCATGACGCCCGAGCGGCCCTACTCGAAGTCGGCCCGCGTGGTCGGCGACGTGCTGGCGCGCCTGCACCCTCACGGGGACCAGTCGGTCTATGACGCCCTGGTGCGCATGGCCCAGCCGTTCTCGATGGGGCTGCTGCTGGTGGACGGCCAGGGCAACTTCGGCTCGGTGGACGGCGATCCGCCGGCCCAGATGCGCTACACCGAGTGCCGGATGACCAAGGCGGCCACCGCCCTGCTCGCCGACCTCGACCTCGACACGGTCGACTTCAAGGACAACTACGACGGCAAGGAGCAGGAGCCCGTCGTCCTG
>JAYSCC010000736.1:0-1521 GCA_041915065.1 Zavarzinia sp. | reverse complement strand
GATGCGATCCTGATCGCGGCAGTCGCGGCCATCGGGATTCTTCTAGCTTTCATCGTGCTGGCCATCGAGATCGCCGTCACGATCATCGAGTTCCACCTAGTCACGCTAATCGCATTCGTGACGGTGCCATTCGGTGTGCTGACCCAGACAGCGTTCATGGCCGAACGCGCCATTGGCTATGTGATTTCTGTCGGCCTGAAGATGATGGCCCTCGGCGTTATTCTCGGCGTTGGCATCAACATCTTCAAGTCGTTCACGCTCGCGGCCGAGCCCACGATCGGTGAGGAGTGCGGCCTTCTTCTGTCGGCCATCTTCCTCATGATGCTCGCGCTGAAGGTGCCGGCTATCGCGGGTGCATTGATCTCCGGCGGCCCCCAACTTAGTGCGGGCAGCGGTCTCATGGGCGCCGCCGGTGTCGCGGCTGGCGTCGCCGGCGTCGCGCTGGCTGGCCGGACGATTGGGGGAGCCGTCGCAGGCGGGTGGGCCGCTGGCGGCCAGAAGGTCGCCGCAGCGCGCGCCGCTGCTGGGGCGATCCCCCCAGGCGGCGGTTCTGGAGGCAGCGCCGGCGGTCCCTCCGGTGAAGGATCGGGCGGCGGTGGCGGGCCAGGTCCAGGGCCCGCCCCACGAGATGGCGGCGGCGGAGGCTTCGCTCGGGCGGCGGCCGATTTCGCGGAGGCCCCGGTCTCCAGCACCGTGGCTGCGGCCCGCCGGTTTGCGAGCCGAGGCGGGGCCGGTGCGGAGGGGTCCGGCGAGGCCGATGCGCCGCCGCCCTCCCCGCCGCCGTCGACGTCCGACACGGTCGCCCATGCCCGATCACGGCGGAGCAGCGTGCGGGCCGCCGCCGAAGGCAGCTTCGCGGCCGCGACCAGCACCGCCAACGACATCACGCCGGGCATGCCCGCGACGCCGACACGCCGGGGCGACGACCCTGAGCGCGAAGCCTGAATCGGACCGATTTCATGAATCCCTTCAAACGCGCGAATGATCGCTACGGCAGCTCCGCTCCGGTCGAGAGCCCCTATCTCCGGGCGTCCCGCGAGTGGGACATGCGGGTGGGGTCGGCGACCGTCCAGGCCCGCAATTGGCGGCTGGCCGCGTTCCTCTGCATGGGCGTGACGGCCCTGTCGGTCGGCGGCCTCATCTGGCAGTCGACCAACACCAACATCGCCACCTATGTCGTGCCGATCGACAAATATGGGCGACCCGGCCGGATCGAGCTGGCGGGCCGGACCTATCAGCCGGCCACGGCGGAGATCGGCTACTTCCTGGCCGATTGGGTGCGGCGGACCCGCTCGAAGAGCATCGACCCGATCGTCATTCGCGACAACTGGACCGGCGCCTACCACTTCGTCGCCGGCGGCGCGATCGGCCAGCTCAACGACTACGCCAAGGCCAACGACCCGTTCGCCAACGCCGGCACCCAGGCGGTGAACGTCGAGATCGTCTCGGTCCTGCCGCGCAGCCCGAACACCTACCAGGTGCAGTGGCGCGAAACGACCTTCAACGCCGGCGCCGGCGGCG
>JAYSCC010000735.1:0-1525 GCA_041915065.1 Zavarzinia sp. | reverse complement strand
GCGAACCTGAAGGAAGCCTTCGCCGGCGAGAGCCCGGCGAACCGCCGCTACCTGTATTTCGCCCAGAAGGCCGACGTGGAAGGCTACAACGACGTCGCCGCCGTGTTCCGCTCGACCGCGGAAGGCGAGACCGGCCATGCCCATGGCCATCTCGAATTCCTCGCCGAGGTCGGCGACCCGGCCACCGGCGAGCCGATCGGCGACACCTCGAAGAACCTGAAGGCCTCGATCGCCGGCGAGACCCACGAATACACCGACATGTATCCGGGCATGGCGAAGACCGCCCGCGAGGAAGGTTTCGACGAGATCGCCGAATGGTTCGAGACCCTCGCCAAGGCCGAGAAGAGCCATGCCGGCCGCTTCCAGAAGGCGCTCGACACGCTGGGCTGAGGCCCGCCGTACGGTGACGTGACGACCCGGAGGGCGACAGCCCTCCGGGCTTTTCTGCAACCGGCCGCCCGCCCCGCGCCTGTTCCGGCGGCCTGTCAGACGCACCCCGCGTGCTTTCCGGAGACCGGCCATGAGAGAAGGCAGCCTCGACGCGCCCACCCGCCATCCGCTGGACTGGCAGAATCCCGATTTCTACGACATGGAGAAGATCGACGCCGAATTGCGGCGCGTCTTCGACATCTGTCATGGCTGTCGCCGCTGCTTCAACCTGTGCGACAGCTTCCCACGCCTGTTCGACCTGATCGACGCCTCGCCGACCGGCGAGCTGGACGAGGTCAAGTCGGCCGATTTCAAGCCGGTCGTCGACGCCTGCACGCTGTGCGACCTGTGCTACATGACCAAGTGCCCCTATGTGCCGCCGCACGAGTTCAATCTCGATTTCCCGCACCTGATGCTGCGCTACCGCGCGGCCCAACGGAAGGCCGGCCACAAGGATGCCGCCGGCGAGCAGCTCAGCCAGACCGACCGCAACGGCAAGCTGGCCGGCCTCGCCGCGCCGGTGGTGAACTGGGCGAGCCAGCGCGGCAACGGCCTGACCCGCGGCCTGATGGAGACGGTCGTCGACGTCCATCACGATGCCGAACTGCCCAAGTTCCACGGCAAGACCTTCGTCGCCCGCGCCAAGGCCGCTCCCGCGCCGGTGAACGCGGCGGCGCCGGCGGCCGGCACGCGCAAGGCGGCGATCTATGCCACCTGCTTCGTCAACTACAACAACCCCGATATCGGCACCGCGGCGCAGAAGATCCTCGCGCATAACGGCGTCGATTTGCGGGTCGATTATCCGGGCTGCTGCGGCATGCCGCGGCTGGAACAGGGCGACCTCGACGACGTCGCCGCCAAGGCGAAAACAGTGGCTGCCTTCTACGCGCCGCTGATCGACCAGGGCTACGATATCGTCGCGCTGGTGCCGTCCTGCGCGCTGATGCTGAAATTCGAATGGCCGCTGATCCTACCCGACGATCCGCTGGTCAAGAAGCTGGCGCAGGCGACCTTCGACATCTCGGAATACATCGTCGACATCGCCAAGAAGGACGGGCTGGCGCCCGGCCTGAAGCCGCTCGATGGCGGCGTGACC
>JAYSCC010000734.1:0-1533 GCA_041915065.1 Zavarzinia sp. | reverse complement strand
CATCGAAGACGACCGCGATCATCGGGCCCGATGGCGAGGCCAGCCGATCGCGAATGGTCGTCTCGCAGGCCGGTGCCAGCCGGGCCGGCAGGCCCGCCAGCCCGATCAGCCCTGCGGTCAACACCGCGGCCAGCCCCAATGCGATCGCCTTCGCCGTCACGCCGATCTTGCCTCCAAGGGCCCGTCGAGGGCAGGGTCGAGCCGCCTTCGACGAGGAGAGAGTGTGATGGCCCTGCCGCCGACGATTCGCGAAGCCGCTGCCGGCGACGAGGCCGCTTGGCGCCGACTCTGGGGCGATTATTGCGCCTTCTACAAGGCGAGCGTGGCGGAGGCGGTGACCGCGACCACCTGGGCGCGGATCGTCGATCCGATGGCCCCGCTGCTCGCCCGCCTGGCCGAGGTCGAGGCAAGGGTGGTGGGCTTCGCGGTCTGCGTCGTCCATGCCCGCACCTGGTCGATCGAGCCGATCCTCTATCTCGAAGACCTTTTCGTCGATCCCGCGCTGCGCGGCCGGAACGTCGGCCATGCCCTGATCGAGGACCTCCTGGCACTCTGCAAGGCGCGCGGCTTCGGCCAGCTCTATTGGCATACGGAGGGCGACAACGCCCGGGCGCGCCGCCTCTACGACCGTTTCAAGCCGGCGGACGGCTATGTCCGTTACCGGCTGGACGTCTAGATCGCCTCCGCCCGCCGGTCCTGGAAGCCCTGGAGGAAAGCGTCGCGCTGCCAGCGATTCTCGTAGAGGCGGGCGGCATAGGGCTCGGCCCCGCCGGTCGCCTGGACGAAGGCCTCCATGGTCCGCTCGTGCAAGGCGGCGGCGCCGTAGCCGGCCAGATAGGCGCCCAGAATTTCGCCTGAGATGGCGTCGCTCATCGCTTCCATCTTGAAATCCATCGCGACCTCCCGTGGAATGCCAGCCGGCGTTATCGCCCCAGGTGTCTTTTCGCGCATCGCTCAAATGGCGGTCCCCGGTCTCTGTCGGCCGGCTAGACCATGGTCGAAAGAGCGGCCTTTTTTCCGCCGCATTTCGCACCTTAGACCAATTTGACGCGGCCCTTACGGTTGCGGCGCGTCATGGCCTGTGGTACGAGACGCCTGCTTCAGCGGACGGGGGTCGTGCGCGCTCTTGGCGTGCCACTCTTCGTTCTTTGATTTCAACGGCTTAGAGGTGGCCCCTGCGGGGCGGCTGCCGGGGGCAAGGTCTTGGCAACCTCATCATCGATCGTTGCACAAATCGGCGGCCGCTATGCCGGCGCCCTGTTCGATCTCTCAAAGGGCTCCAATGCGCTCGAGCCCGTGGCCGCCGACCTGGAAAGGGTCGCGGCCCTGGTCGCCGAGTCGCCTGAACTCGCCGCCTTCATGAAGAGCCCGTTGCGCCGGCCCGGGGAACAGGGCCGGGTCATGCGCGCCCTGCTCCAGCGGGCGGGCGTCGGTCCCTATGCCACCAATTTCGTCCTGCTGCTGGCCAAGAACGGGCGCCTGTTCGCGCTGCCCGCCGCCATCAGCGCCTTCCGCGACATGCTCGCCAAAGAG
>JAYSCC010000733.1:0-1538 GCA_041915065.1 Zavarzinia sp. | reverse complement strand
GCCAGAAGGTCCAGCCGTTGCAAGCCGGCGCACCCTGGACATGGGCGCCGATCCGGTGGATCGAGCCGGTGGCGTCATTGGCGACCAGGCTGCCGTCGGCGCGAACGCGGGCGACGAAGCGGCGGCGCTGGTCGTAGAGCTTGGTGCCCGGGCTGATCAGGCCGCGTTCGACCACTTGGCCGAAGGGAATGCGCGGCTCTTCCCGCTTCGACTTGGTGACCGAAAGGGCTTCCTCCATGCAGGCAACGGCGGCGATCCGCTCGCGCGCCACGGCGGCATAGGTCTCGTCCCGTTCGAGGCCGATGAAATGGCGGCCCAACTTCTTCGCCACGGCGCCGGTGGTACCGGTACCGAAGAAGGGATCGACCACCACGTCGCCCGGATGGCTGCAGCCGACCAGCACGCGGTAGAGCAGGGCTTCCGGCTTCTGGGTCGGGTGCGCCTTGGCGCCGTCGTCGCCCTTCAGGCGCTCGCCCCCGCCACAGATCGGCAGGTGCCAGTCCGAGCGCATCTGGAGGTCGTCGTTCAGCGACTTCAGGGCGTCGTAATTGAAGGTATAGGTTTTCTGGGCTTCGTTGCGGGCGGCCCAGATCAGCGTCTCATGGGCATTGGTGAAGCGCCGGCCGCGGAAATTCGGCATCGGATTGGCCTTCCGCCAGATCACGTCGTTGAGCATCCAGAAGCCGAGGTCCTGGAGCGCGGTGCCCACGCGGAAGATGTTGTGGTAGGAGCCGATGACCCAGATCGCCCCTGTGTCCTTCAGGATGCGGCGGGCTTCGCCGAGCCAGGTGCGGGTGAAGCGGTCGTAGTCGGCGAAACTCTCGGCCGTGCTGGCGCCGGTGCCGAAACGGTCCCATTCGTCGTCGACGCCGTCGACCACCGACTGGTCGGGGCGACGGAGCTGGCCGGCACGGGTGCCCTTGTCGAGCATCAGATTATAGGGCGGATCGGCGAAGACGAGATCGACCGATTTGTCGGGCAGGCTTCGCATCAACTCGATGCAATCGCCCACAAGTACCTGATCGAGCGGCAGTTCCCGGATGCGATCTTGCGCCATCTGAAGTCCCCAAATCACCTGGGGGCATCCTGATTCGGCCGGCGAATCACGTCAATAGTCGTTTTGAATCAATGCCTTGACGGGACTAAATGATGTGCGGTGGAAGCTCGTGGGCCCAAGCCGTTGTAGTGCTTCCTGATGTTCGGGCGTGCCGTAACCCATATGGCGGCCGAAGCCATAGCCCGGAAAGCGCAAATCAGCCGCCTGCATGAGCCGGTCGCGGTACACCTTGGCGACGATCGAAGCGGCCGCGATCGAGAGTGAGAGACTGTCGCCCTTCACCAGGGTGGTGACCGGACAGGGCAGGTCCGGCGCCCGGTTGCCGTCGACCAGGGCATGGCCGGGCACGACCGGCAGTGCCTCGACCGCGCGGCGCATGGCGAGATAGGTGGCGCGCAGGATGTTCAGCCGGTCGATCTCCTCGACCGAGGCTTCGCCGATGCCGAAGGGGGCTGCGGCGGTGATCGCTTCAAACAGCCGT
>JAYSCC010000732.1:0-1540 GCA_041915065.1 Zavarzinia sp. | reverse complement strand
TCGGCACTGGCATCGGGTGTCGCGACGGCGGGCTTGGCGCCGACCGAGCGGACCAGGGCATCGAAGGCGGCCGGGCTCAGCTGCGGCACGCCCGAGGCGGCGGTGCGCCCGGCAGCGGCGAGGGGCGTCGTAACGGGGGGCGTCGCGGCGGCGACCTGGGTGGCGGCCGGGGCAGCACTCGCGACGACGGGAGCGGTCGCGGGGACGGTGGTGGCTTCGGCGATCAGGCCGCCGGGGCCGGCCGCGGGTTTGGCGCTGGCGATCGCGGTGGTGGCAGGCTTGCCGCCGTCGCCGATGCCGATCGCCGCCAAGGCCCTTGCGGCCGGATCGGCGCCGCCGATCTGTTCCGCGACCGCGCTGGCGACCGCGACGCCGGCCCCGATCGGCCCGCCATAGATCGTATCGCCCAGGATCTTCATCGCCGGCTTGATGGTGTCGCCGGTGATCGCCCGGTAGATCGAGGAGACGATGGGCAAGTGTTGCAGCGGGTTGATCACGTCCAGCAGGTCACCGAAGGACAGTTCTTCCTGGTCCGGCTTGTTGGTCAGGATGAAGTCGGCGTCCACCGCGGTCACTTCGGCTCGCTTGCCCGGCATCAGGCGCGGCGGCCGCGCCTGGGTGGCGGCGGCGTCGGTCGTCGAAGCGGTTGCGGTCATGGCGGTCCTCCCGGTGTTCGGTCGGAACCTTGCAAGCCGCGGGCCAGGAATCGTGCCTGCGATTTCAATGGCTTAGGGCGGGGTGAAGGGCGACCCGGCAGCTTCTGCCGGGTCGAATGCTCACAGCAGGTGGCCGCTCTTCGCCTTCTTGGTGGCGAGATAGAAGCGGTTGTGATTATTGGCCGGGAAGGCGTGGGGCACGCGCTCCACCACGTCGATGCCGCAGGCCGTCAGGCCCTCGACCTTCTCCGGGTTGTTGGTCAGCAGGCGGACGGCGGAAAAGCCCATCAGGCGCAGCATCTCGGCCGCCGGGCGGAAGATCCGCTCGTCCGGGTCGAAGCCCAGGCGCTCGTTGGCCTCGACGGTGTCGAAGCCCTGGTCCTGCAGGCGATAGGCCTTCAGCTTGTTCATGAGGCCGATGCCCCGGCCTTCCTGGGCGAGGTAGAGCAGCACGCCGCCGCCGGCTTCCGCGATGGTGCGGATGGCACCGCGGAGCTGTTCGCCGCAATCGCAGCGGAGCGAGCCCAGCAGGTCGCCGGTGAAACACTCCGAATGCAGCCGGCCCAGCACGGGCAGGTGGCGCGGCGGCTCGCCGATCAGGATCGCCAGATGCTCGATGCCGCCGTCCGGCGGGCGGAAGCCGATGATGCGCGCCTGTTCGGCATCGGCGAGCGGCACCCTGGCGTCCGAGACGATGCGAAGGCCGCGCGCCGCCGCCTCGTCGTAATCGGTGATCGCCTCGGCCGGCACCGAGAGCAGGCCCTCGTCGCCCGCGACATCGGCGACCAGGGCGGCGGGCAGCAGGCGGGCCAGCTTCAAGAGCTTCACCGCCGCGAATTCGGCCGCATAGGGCGAGCGGCGCAGCACCGAGAAGGGACCACGCA
>JAYSCC010000731.1:0-1542 GCA_041915065.1 Zavarzinia sp. | reverse complement strand
CTGCCCGACGACGTTAGGCTGCTGATTGAGGGCTTTAGGCACGCGACCTTTCAGCCGACGCTCCTGGTATCAGGATAACCGCGAAGAATGGCCCGGCGAACAGAGGGTTCGCCGGGCTATCAGTCGACGCCTAGAACTTCGCCGACAGGCGCGCGTACCAGAGGCCGCCGTCGGTGTCGTACGGCGCGTTGCGCGAGTAGATCAGGCCGCGCGAGGCTTGGAAGGTCGCTTCGTCCGGATAGGTGTCGAACAGGTTCTCGGCCCCGACCGTCAGCTTGATCGCATCGGTCAGCTGGGCGCTGACCGACAGGTCGACCAGGGCCTTGCCCGAGAAGTTCTGGATCAGGTCGGCGGTCCCGTTGGCCTGGGCGTCCGTCCACTCGCCCGACCAGCGGGCGCGGATCAGGCCGCTGAAGCGCCCCTTGGCGTAGTCGAACGACACATTGGCGGCGTTCTGCGGCAGGCCGTCTTCCAGGTTGATGCGGGCCAGCTTCGAGACCTCGGTCAGCTTGGAGCGGGTGACCTTGGTGTCGTTCCAGTTCCAGGCGGCGGTGACGCCGGCGCGCCCGCCCAGGAGCTGGCCGCGCCAGGAGCCGACCACGTCGACGCCCTGGGTGCGCGTGTCGAACGAATTGGTGAAGTAGCTGACCGTCGTCAGGCTGTCGGCGCCGGGAATGCCCGCGGCGACCAGTTGGGCGCGCAGGGCCGGGGTGACCGTGAAGTTCGGCGAGACGGCGAAGCGGTTGTCCACCTCGATCCGATAGTAGTCGACCGAGGCCGTGAAGCCGCCCTGGCGGAACACCGCGCCCAGCGACAGGTTCTTCGACTCTTCCGGCTCTAGTGGCTTGCCGCCCAGCGCGACCGAGATCGGGTTGACCGGCGACAGGCGGCCCGAGGTGAAGAGCAGCAGGGTCGTGGTGTTGAGCCCCTGAGAGGTGCGCGTGTTGTTGATCTGGCCGGCGGTCGGCGCGCGGAAGCCGGTCGAGACCGCGCCGCGGATCGCGAAGTTCGGCGTGAACTCGTAGCGCACGGCGATCTTGCCGTCGGTGGTCTGGCCGAATTCCGAGAAGTCCTCGTGGCGCACCGCGATATCGGCGTTGAACTTGTCGGTGATCGGCAGGTCGAGGTCGGCATAGGCCGCGTAGCTGGTCTGGTCCCACGACCCGGCCTGGCTGGGCGCGTAGCCGGGGAACCCGTTCGAGCCGCTGGGCAGGCCCGCCGCCGCGCCGGGACCGACATCCCACGAATAGCGGTCGCCCGCCTCGATCTTGTAGGTCTCCTTGCGGGCCTCGAGGCCGAGGGCGAGGTTGGCCGGCTTGGCCAGGAACGACCATTCCAGCGGACGCGAGGCGTCGAGGTTCAGGGTCGCTTCCTCCTGGATCAGCGAACCCGCGTCGAAGCTGGTCGGCGACTGCGGGCCGAACGAGGCGTTGATGCTGTTGTTCAGGAAGTAGTCGACCTTGTCGCGGCCCCAGCCGGCCGAGGCGTCCCACGACCAGCCCATGGCGTCGCCGCGCACGCCGCCATTGACCGAGGCGTTGG
>JAYSCC010000730.1:0-1543 GCA_041915065.1 Zavarzinia sp. | reverse complement strand
GACCGCGCTGGTACTGAAATGGCTGGCGGACGGCGGCGTCACGCCCCAGCCGATGCTGGAATACGACGGGCTCGAAGCGGTGAAGGCGATCGTCGGCGCCGGCCTCGGCTATTCGATCCTGCAGCGGGAGGCGACCACGGGCGGTGTCGCGATCGACCAGCTCGCCGTCCATCCCCTCGACCCGCCCCTGCCGCGGGAGATCGCGCTGGCGCGGCGGCGGGACAAGCCGGTGGACCGGGCACTGGCCATCGTGCAGGAAGCCCTGCTCGAACTGCGGCCGGCCTGAAAGCGCTTGAGCATGGGCCGCGGCCGTCCCATCTTGAGGCCCATCATGCCGCTGCCTGACGTCATCCGCCGCTTCCTGCCGATTCGCCTGGGCGGCATCCGCCCGCCGACCGTGGCCGTGCTCCGCCTCGACGGCGTGATCGGCGCCATGGGCGGGCTCCGCCCCGGGCTCTCCATCGCCTCGACCGCCGGGTTGATCGAGCGGGCCTTCGGCCTGAAGCCGCTCGCCGCCGTCGCCCTGGTGATCAATTCGCCGGGCGGGGCCGCGGCGCAATCAGCCCTGCTGCACGACCGGATCCGGGCCTTGGCCGAGGAAAAGAAAGTCCCCGTCTTCGCCTTCTGCGAGGATGTCGCGGCCTCCGGCGGCTATATGCTGGCGCTGGCGGCCGACCGGATCTATGCCCATCCGATGTCGATCGTCGGCTCGATCGGGGTGATCTCGGGCGGCTTCGGCTTCGAGAAGGCGATCGAGAAGCTGGGCATCGAGCGGCGCATCTATACCGCCGGTGCCAACAAGCGCCGCCTCGACCCCTTCCTGCCCGAGAAGGCGGAAGACGTCGAACGGCTGAAGGAACTCCAGGCCGACATCCACGAGGGCTTCAAGGCCATGGTGGTGGCGCGCCGCGGTGCCCGCCTGACCGGCAACCCGGACGAGCTTTTCACCGGCGACGTCTGGACCGGCACACGCGCCGTCGACCTCGGCCTGACCGACGGCACGGGCGACATCCGTTCGAAGCTGCGCGCCGAATTCGGCCCCAAGGTCCGTCTGGTGCCGATCGCGGCCAAGCGCCGGCTGTTCCCGCTCGGCCCCCGGCTCGGCCGCGGGCTGGCGGCCGACGCCATGGGTGCCGTGGAAGCGCGGGGCCTGTGGTCCCGCTTCGGTCTCTAGGGAGGGCGGCATGTTCGCTCTGCTGTTCAAGGCCTTCGCCATCCTGCTGGCGCTCGGCCTCGGCTATGTCTCGATCAAGCGGGCCGTGCTGGGCAATCAGCCGAAGAAGCCTGAACCGGAAGTCCCACCGGCCCCGAAGCAGGCCCCGATCGAGGCCGACGAGCTGGTCCGCTGCCCTTCCTGCGGCACCTATAATCCAGCCGGCCAAGCCTGCAGCACGCCCGGCTGCCCCGCACGATCGCCCTGATCAGCCGGCCGCGGCCGTGCTATGGTGCTGTCCCTGATTGGACTTCGGGGACAGCAATGGGCGACCCGCTCTCAGGCTACCGACCGCCGCGCATCCGCCTCTTCGAGGGGGAGCTGAAGCTC
>JAYSCC010000729.1:0-1544 GCA_041915065.1 Zavarzinia sp. | reverse complement strand
GATCGCCTCGTCGCGCTCGACGATCTCGTGCATGCGCTTCTCGATCACCGCCAGGTCGTCGGGCGTGAAGGGCTCGCCGCGGGCGAAATCGTAATAGAAGCCGTTTTCGATCGAGGGACCGATCGTCACCTGGGTGCCGGGGAAGAGTTCCTGCACCGCCTCCGCCATGACGTGGGCGCAGTCGTGGCGCAGCAGGTCGAGCGCTTCGGCCGACTTCCGCGTGATGATTTCGACCTTGGCGTCCTGCTCGATGACCTGGGCGAGATCGACCAGTTCGCCGTCCACGCGCATGGCGAGGGCGGCCTTGGCGAGACCGGGGCCGATGTCGGCGGCAAGGCTAGTGCCACTGACCGGCCCCGGATAGGAGCGCAGACTGCCGTCAGGCAGGGTCAGCGATACCGACATGATTGTGGTCTCCGATCCGAGAGTAGGCCCGGCAACTTCGGGGCTCGGCCGCAAACTGTCAAGCGCCGGGCGGGACCGGGCAGCAGCGCCGCCCGCGCATGGGACGCTATCGAGGCGCGTTCAGGCGAGCGCCAGGCGATAGCCCCCGGCCTCGGCCCGGATCAGCTCGGCGCCGCCGGCCATGGCCTGGGCCAGCTTGCGGCGCAGGCGATAGACATGGGTCTCGATCGTATGGGTGGCGATGGCGGCGCCATAGCCCCAGACATCGGCCAGCAGGGTCTCCCGCGGCACCACGCGGCCGATCGCCGCGGCCAGCCGGGCCAGGATCTGGGTTTCCTTGTCGGTCAGGCGGACCGCCTCGCCGGCCGCGCCGACCAGGGTGCGCGAGGTGGCGAACAGGCGGCAGCGGCCGATCACCAGGGCGCCCGCCCCGGCGGCGAGCCCGTTCCGAACCCCGTCGACCAGGGCATCGAGGCGCAAGGGCTTCCGCAGCAGCACGACCTGGCCGCCGGCCCCGGCGGGCGGCCGTGGATCGTCCGCCCCGGTCAGGGCGACGATCGGCAGCGTGCAGCCTTCGGCCGCCAGGGCGGCATCGGCGCCGCCCTCGACCGCGTCGCGATCGGCGAGCACCAGATCCGCCCCGGCGAAATGCGCCGCCGCGGCCCCCGGCCCGGCCACCGCGGCGACCGCGAATCCGGCCCCCGCCAGCGCTTCCGAGAGCGTGCGCGACAGGACCTCGTCCTCGACGGCAACGAGGATGCGGGCGGGGATATGGGCGGGCGGGCGGCTCGATTTACGGCGATTCTGCATCATCCACCACTGTGCGGCCGGCGCCGCCTCGCTGCAAGGGAGCCATGACGCGGCGTCCATCATCTGCGGCTGCAAGGCCGCCCGATCTGTGCTTAGACTGCGCGCCATGTCGTCACCCTTCGGTACCTCACCGGCCTCGGGCCTCGTCATCGTCGATCGCGCCGTCTCGGAACTGCGGCGCGGGCTCGACGTCGTGGTCAACGATGGCGCCGGTCATTCCCTGCGCGTTTCCGCCGCCGAATATGCAACCCCGGAACGGCTCGCCGGTTTCATCGGCGCCGATGCCCGGCTGTTGCTGACCAATCGCCGCGCGGCCACACTGAAGCTCC
>JAYSCC010000728.1:0-1563 GCA_041915065.1 Zavarzinia sp. | reverse complement strand
CGGTCCTGGTGACCGACGCCTTCATGCAGGCGGTCGAGGCGGGCGAGCCCTGGGACCTCGTCTTCGACGGTGTCGTCTTCAAGACCCTGCAGGCCCGCGACCTGTGGGACCAGATCATGCAGGCGACCTATGCCTATGCCGAGCCGGGCGTGATCTTCATCGACCGGGTGAATCGGCTCAATAACCTTTGGTATGCGGAGAAAATTTCCGCCACTAATCCGTGTGGTGAGCAGCCGCTGCCGCCCTACGGTGCCTGCCTGCTCGGTTCGGTCAATCTGGCCCGTTTCGTCCAGCGGCCCTTCGAGGAGGATGCCGCCCTCGATCTCGGCGAGCTGGACCGGGTGGTCCGGCTCGCCGTCCGCATGATGGACAATGTCGTCGACGCCTCCAATTTCCCGCTGCCGGAACAGGCGGCGGAAGCCAAGGCCAAGCGGCGCATCGGCCTCGGCGTCACCGGGCTCGCCGATGCCCTGATCCTGTGCCGGGCGCGCTATGGCGGGCCGCAGGCGATGCGCCTGATCGAGCAGTGGCTGGGCGCGATCCAGCGCGCCGCCTATCTCGCCTCGGTCGATCTCGCCAAGGAGAAGGGCGCTTTCCCGCTCTACGACCGGGAAAAATATCTGGCCGGCGAGACCATCCGTTCGCTCGACGCCGACGTCCAGGCGGCGATCGCGGAACATGGCATCCGCAACGCCCTGCTCACCTCGATCGCACCGACCGGCACCATCTCGCTCTTCGCCGACAATGTCTCCTCCGGGCTCGAGCCGGTGTTCTCCTTCACCTATACGCGGAAGGTGCTGATGCCCGACGGCAGCCGCCGCGAAGAGGAAGTGACGGATTACGCCTATCGCCTGTGGCGCCGGCTCAAGGGCTCGGCCCCGCTGCCCGACTATTTCGTCGACGCCCAGGTGCTGAGCCCGGCCGACCATGTCCGCGTCCAGGCGGCCGTGCAGAAATATGTCGACAGTTCGATCTCGAAGACGATCAATTGCCCGGAAGATATTTCCTTCGAAGCCTTCAAGGACGTCTATCTGATGGCCTGGGCCGAGGGGTGCAAGGGCTGCACCACCTATCGCCCGAACGAGATCACCGGCTCCGTGCTCTCGGTCGAACCGAAGAAGGAAGAGAAGCCGGCGGCCGAGCCCGAGCTGCCGCTGGAGCCCGCGGTCGCCTCCTTCCGCCACGAGGATGTCTACGAGGCGGGCGGCGTCGTCTATATGACGCGGCCGCTCGACCGGCCGGAAGTGCTGCCCGGCAAGACCTACAAGGTGCGCTGGCCCGAATCGGAACACGCCCTCTACATCACCGTGAATGACGTGGTGCAGGACGGAAGGCGCCGGCCCTTCGAGGTCTTCATCAACTCGAAGAACATGGAGCATTACGCCTGGACCGTGGCGCTGACGCGCATGATCTCGGCCGTGTTCCGCCGCGGCGGCGACGTCGCCTTCGTGGTCGAGGAACTGAAGGCGGTGTTCGATCCGCGCGGCGGCCAGTGGATGCGCGGGCGCTACGTCCCCTCGCTGCTCGCCGCGATCGGCGAGGTGATCGAACAGCATATGATCG
>JAYSCC010000727.1:0-1569 GCA_041915065.1 Zavarzinia sp. | reverse complement strand
CCCTTCATCATCGCGGTGAAGGGATTGGACAAGCACGCCATCCTGAAGGCCTTCGAGGCGCGGGTGCAAAACAACCCCGAGGTTGAATTCGCCACCGCCCTCGACCAGGTGAAGCGGATCGCCCTGCTGCGCCTCCAGGCCCTGGTCTGACTGGCGATGCTCTGAGTTAGGCGAAGAAGCGGTTCGACGGCCGCGGCAGGCCCAGGTTCTCGCGGAGCGTGGCGCCCTCGTATTCCGTCCGGAAGAGGCCGCGGCGCTGCAATTCCGGCACCACCTGGTCGCAGAATTCGTCGAGCCCGCCGGGCAACCAGGGAAACATCATGTTGAAGCCGTCGCTGGCTTCGCTCTCGATCCAGTGCTCCATCTCGTCGGCGATCGTCTTCGCGGTGCCGACGAAGGAGAGGCCGGCATAGCCGCCCAGGCGCTGGGCGAGCTGGCGCACGGTCAGGCCCTCGCGCTCGGCCAAAGCGATCACCCGTTCGCGGCTCGACTTGCTGTCGTTGGTCTCCGGGATCGGGGGCAGCGGGCCGTCCGGATCGAAGCCGGAGGCATCGGTGCCGAGGGCGACCGAGAGGGAGGCGATGGCGCTCTCGTAATGCACCAGGCTGTCGAGATGCAGGCGCTTGGCCTTCGCCGTCTCGACCGTGTCGCCGACCACGACGAAGGCGCCGGGCAGGATCTTCAGATGGTCGCGCGGGCGGCCGCGGGCGTCCATCCGGCCCTTCACGTCCTTGTAGAAGCTCTGCGCCTGGGCGATGTGGCCGGGGGCGGCGAAGACCACTTCCGCCGTCTCGGCGGCGAGCTGGCGCCCCGGTTCGGAGGCACCGGCCTGCACGATCACCGGCCAGCCCTGGACCGGCCGGGCGATGTGGAGCGGCCCGCGCACCGAGAGATATTCGCCCTTGTGGTTCAGCCGGTGCATGCGCGCTGGATCGAAATAGAAGCCGCTCTCGGCATCGCGGATGAAGGCGTCGTCGGCGAAACTGTCCCAGAGCCCGGTGACGACGTCATAGAACTCCCGCGCCTTCCGGTAGCGGTCGCCGTGTTCCATGTGGCTCTCGCGCCCGAAGTTCAGCGCAGCGTCCGGGTTCGAGGTGGTCACGATGTTCCAGCCCGCGCGCCCGCCCGAAATATGGTCGAGCGAGGCGAAGCGCCGGGCGATGTGGAAAGGCTCATCGAAAGTGGTCGAGGCGGTGGCGATCAGGCCGATCCGCTCGGTCACCATGGCCAGCGCGGAGAGCAGGGTGAAAGGCTCGAAGGAGGTCACCGTGTGGCTGCGGCGCAGGGCCTCGATCGGCATGTTCAGCACGGCCAGGTGATCGGCCATGAAGAAGGCGTCGAATTTCGCCGCCTCCAGCTTCCGGATGGAGCGGGTCAGTTCGGCCAGGTTGAAATTGGCATCCGGCCGGGCACCGGGGTAGCGCCAGGCGCCGGTGTGGATGCTGACCGGCCGCATGAAGGCGCCCAGCTTCATCTGGCGTTTCGCTGCCATCGCATACTCCGTCTTCAAGCTGTAAAAGAGGGTTAATCCGGCTGCGAAGACGGTAAATGCGGCCCGCCGCCCGGTCC
>JAYSCC010000726.1:0-1569 GCA_041915065.1 Zavarzinia sp. | reverse complement strand
CCAAGCCCGAGGAGAGATTCCATGGCCGGGGGGAAGACCCATTCCGTTTCGCCGCTCGCCCCTGAGGGGATGCCCGAATTGCCGCCGATCGCCGGTGTCGAGATCGGCGCGATCGAAGCGGGCGTGCGCTACAAGGGCCGTACCGACCTGATGATGATGCGCTTCGCCACCGGCACGGTGGCGGCGGGCGTCTTCACCACGTCGAAATGCGCCTCGGCCCCGGTCGACTGGTGCCGTTCGATCCTGGGCAAGGGGGGCGCCCGTGCCGTCGTCGTGAATTCCGGCAACGCCAATGCCTTCACCGGCAAGGCCGGCGCCGCCGCCGCCAAGACGGTCGCGGTCGCCACCGCTAAGCTGGTCGGCTGCAAGGCCGATGCCGTCTATATGGCTTCGACCGGCGTGATCGGCGAAGTGCTGCCGGCCGAAAAGGTCACCGCCGCCCTGCCCAAGCTGGCGACCACGCTCCGTCCCGACCGCTGGGACGAGGCGGCGCGGGCGATCATGACCACCGACACCTTCCCCAAGGCGGCGGTGCGCAAGACCGACATCGACGGCAAGCCGGTCACCATCGTCGGCATCGCCAAGGGGTCGGGCATGATCGCGCCCGACATGGCGACCATGCTCTCCTTCGTCGCGACCGATGCGACGATCCCGGGCGACGTGCTCCAGGCCCTGCTGGCCAAGGGCGCGGACAAGTCGTTCAATTCGATCACGGTCGACGGCGACACCTCGACCTCGGACACGCTGCTCGCCTTCGCGACCGGCAAAGGCGTCACCCACAAGCCGGTGACCAAGCTCGGCGATGCCCATTTCCGCCACTTCAAGGCGGCCTTCGAAGACTTGCTGGTCGAACTCGCCCAGCTCGTCGTGAAGGACGGCGAGGGGGCGCGGAAGTTCGTCACCGTCACCGTGACCGGCGCCCAGTCGGCCAAGGCGGCGCGTAAGATTGCGCTGACCATCGCCAATTCGCCCCTGGTGAAGACCGCGATCGCGGGTGGCGACGCCAATTGGGGCCGCATCGTCATGGCCGTCGGCAAGTCGGGCGAAAAGGCCGACCGCGACAAGCTGACGATCAAGATGGGCGGCCGCCTGGTCGCCGAGAAGGGCGCTGTGCACCCCCGTCACGACGAGGCGGCGGCGACCGAGCATTTCAAGGGCACCGATATCGTGATCGAAGTCGACGTCGGCGTCGGCAAGGGTTCGGCCACGGTCTGGACCTGCGACCTGACCCACGGCTATATCGACATCAATGCCGACTACCGGAGCTGAGCGTCCGGCCGTCGTCCTGCGCCTGCTCGTTCTGGCCGATGCCGGGACGATCGGGTGCTGTCTCGACGATTTCGAGATCGCGCGCTGGACGGCGCGCATTCCCCATCCCTATCCGCCCGGTGCCGCCGAAGCCGATCTGGCCGAGGCGGAGGCGTCGGACGAAGTGGGCAGCAGCCTGCACCGGGCGATCACGCTCGACGGTGACGACACGCTGCTCGGCATCATCTCGCTCTTCGGCATGACCGGAGACGGTTCGGCCGAGGTCGGCTATTGGCTGGCGCGCCGCCATTGGGGCCGGGG
>JAYSCC010000725.1:0-1582 GCA_041915065.1 Zavarzinia sp. | reverse complement strand
GCCGAATTCGATAACCGGGCAATAGCGGGCGATGAAGCGCGCATCCGAGGTGCCGCCGCTGGTCGAGAGTTCGGGCCGTCGTCCGCATTCGGCCTCGACCGCGCCGGCCACGATCTCGGTCAGGACGCCCGGCTCGGTCAGGAAGGCTTCGCCCGAGGTCTTGGTCGAGAGATCGTAAGGGATGCCGGTCGCATTCAGGGTCGCCCGCAGCAGGGCGTCGAGCGAGGCGCCGCTGTGGCGGTCGTTGAAGCGGATGTTGAAAGCGGCGGTGGCGACGCGGGGGATCACGTTGGTCGCCGGATTGCCGACGTCGACCGTGGTGAATTCCAGGTTGGAGGGCTGGAAATGCTCGGTCCCCTCGTCGAGCGCCAAGGCATCGAGCGCCGCCATCAGGCGCAGGAGCTTGGGGATCGGGTTGTCGGCCAGATGGGGATAGGCGACATGGCCTTCGACCCCGGTCACCGTCAGCACCCCATTGATCGAGCCGCGCCGGCCGATCTTGGCCATCTCGCCGAGCTTGTGGGGATTGGTCGGCTCGCCGACGACGCAGGCATGCCAGACCTCGCCCCTTGCGGTCAGGGCTTCCAGCATCTTGGCCGTGCCGTTCACCGCGGGACCTTCCTCGTCACCGGTGATGAGCAGGGAAATGGCGCCGCCGCGCGGCACCCGGCCGTGATGCTCGGCCAGGAAATGGCTGGCGGCGGCGGTGAAACAGGCGATCGCCGATTTCATGTCGGCGGCACCCCGGCCGAGCAGCCAGCCCTGGTCCAGGGTCGCGCCGAAGGGATCGACGGTCCAGCGGCTCCGCTCGCCGACCGGCACCACGTCGGTATGGCCGGCGAAGCAGAAATGGGGACCGGCGCCGCTGCCGTCGCCGATCCTGGCATAAAGATTGTCGACATCCGGCGTGCCCTGGTCGGAGAAGGGCATCCGTTCGACCGAAAAGCCCAGGCCCTTCAGCACAGCGCCCAGCGTGTCGAGCGCGCCGCCCTCGGCGGGCGTGACACTCTGGCAGCGGATCAGTTCGATCGCGAGCGGCAGGGCGTCGAGGGCGAAGGGCATGGCGGTCAGTCGCGCAAGAGTTCGTTGATCGAGGTCTTCGACCGGGTCTGGGCGTCGACCCGCTTCACGATCACGGCGGCATAGAGGCCGGGCTCGCCCGCGGTCTTGCCCGGGATGGTGCCCGGCACCACGACCGAATAGGCCGGCACCCGGCCGCGGAAGACTTCGCCGGTGGCGCGGTCGACGATCTTGGTCGAAGCGCCGATATAGACGCCCATGGAGAGCACGGCACCGGTCTCGACCACCACGCCCTCGGCCACTTCGGAGCGGGCGCCGATGAAGCAATTGTCCTCGATCACCACCGGGCCGGCCTGCAACGGTTCCAGCACGCCGCCGATGCCGGCGCCGCCCGAGATATGGCAATTGGCGCCGATCTGCGCGCAGGAGCCGACGGTCGCCCAGGTGTCGACCATGGTGCCCTTGCCGACATAGGCGCCGACATTGACGAAGCTCGGCATCAGCACGACGCCCGGCGCGATATAGGCGGACTTCCGCACGAAGCAGCCGGGCACGGCGCGGA
>JAYSCC010000724.1:0-1589 GCA_041915065.1 Zavarzinia sp. | reverse complement strand
GCCGCTCCGACAGGGTAGCCGTGCGGCGAAGCTCGTAGGGGATTTCCGTCTGACCGACGCGGATGCTGGGCATCAGTTCGGCCCCGCATAGGCATGGATGGCGAACTCTTCGATCTTCTCGCCGACCGCCGAAGCGTCGGCCACGCCATGGGCACGCAGGATCGGCCGCACCTGCTTCCGAAGGTCCTTCTTGTAGCCGTCCATGAAGAACCACGAAGGTTGGTCGCGCTGGGCCGACGCATAGACCTCACCGACTCCGATGGCGGCGGCCTGAAGGCTCGCACGATCTGTGTCGGGCGCCATGGTCTCCATGATCCGCAGGATCGAGAACGCCCGCTCGTCCATCCCCAGATCAGCGTGGGCGCCCTGTTCGGCGTTGATGCCGCCGGTCAGGTCCTCAAAGTCCCGCAGGCCCTCGGCGGCGGCGATCTGGCCTTCCTCGAACCGGCGGATAATTTCCAACACCCGCTCCGAGAACCGGCCGTACTGCGCTGGGTTCTTGTCCACCAGTTCGCGGGTCACGCGGCGAAGCTCGGCGGACTTCCTGACGAACGCCCCGTGAAGCTCTTCCTCGGTCTTTTCCTCGACCTCGAAATCGTCAGCGAAGTTCGGGTCGGTGATCGAGCGCAGGCGGATCGTGGTTGAGAGGCCGGTGGCGTGGACGTGCTCTTCCAGCATGTCCCTGATCTTGCCGGTGTAGCTGCGGTGATCGAGGCTCTCGTCCTTCGAGATCACCTGTGTCGCCAGCCGCAGGAACGCCGCCGCCCACTTCACCTCGGCGGTGAACTCCAAGATCGCCGGATCGGGCGACAGGTCGCCGTAGACACGCACGAAATTGCGGGTGAGCCGCTGAAGCTCGAACCAATCGTCCTCCCGGCCCTCGGCGGCGAGCTTGCCGACCGCATAGGCCGCCGCCTTCTCGTCCATGCCGTCGAGGCCCATCAGCCGCTTCTGGCGGGCGTAGCGGGCATGGGCCTCCTTCAGGTCATTCCGCAGGACGGCGATGTCGCGCAGCGCATTCTGCACGTCCTCTGCGCGATAGGAGGCCAGAGCCTCGTCGAGGTGATTGGTGACGCCGATGTAGTCCACGATCCGGCCGTGGGGTTTCTCGACCTCCACGCCGTCCGGCCGCTTCAGCGAACAGGTGCGGTTGGTTCGGGCGATGGCCTGAAGCAGGCCGTGCTCCTTCAGCGGCTTGTCGAGATACATGACCGCTTCGATGGGGGCGTCGAAGCCCGTCAGCAGCTTGTCGCACACGATGAGGAAACTCGGTTCCTCACCGAATGCCTTGAACCGCTTCTTGGCCTCCTTCTCGGCCACGTCGTCGAGATACCAACCCTCAAGCTCGGCCCGCACGGCGGCGACATCGGGGTCTTCGGACGGCTTGTTATCCTCTTGGCTCTTGGAGAACACGCAGGCGATCATGGCATCGGCTTTGGACTTCGCGTCGGCCTCGTCCATGCCGCCCTTTGTCAGGTCGGCGGCGACCACATGGGCCAAGGCCATGCGATAGAGGACGACCGCCTCACGATCCACAACGACGATCTGGGCCTTGAAGCCGTCCGGTCGGCAGACCTGTTTGAAGTGCT
>JAYSCC010000723.1:0-1595 GCA_041915065.1 Zavarzinia sp. | reverse complement strand
GCAACCTGGGTACGGCGGTGCTCGACCTCGACCCGGTGCCGGCCGGCGGCGTCTATGTCTTCGAAGTCTCGTCCTACCAGATCGATCTTCTGGACACGCTGACGCCTGATGTCGGCATCCTGTTGAACATCACGCCCGACCATCTCGACCGTCACGGCGGCATGGACGGCTATATCGCGGTCAAGGAACGGCTGTTTCGCGACCAGTCGGCCGCCCAGGTGGCGGTGGTCGGGCTCGACGACGCGGCTTCGGCCGGCATTGCCGACCGGCTGCGCGCCAAGGCTCGGCGGGTCACCGGGCTCGCCATCGGCCGCGTGCTGGGCCAGGGCGTCTCGGCCAAGGACGGCTCGCTCTATGAGAACGGCGAGGCGGTCTATGACCTCGCCACGCTGGACCGGCTGCGCGGCGCGCATAATTGGCAGAATGCGGCGGCCGCCTTCGCGGCGTTGCGCGGCCTCGGCTTGCCGCGGGAAGCGGCGCTGGCCGGGCTCGCCAGTTTCCCGGGCCTCGCCCACCGCATGGAACTGGTCGCGGTCCGGGGCGGCATCCGCTTCGTCAACGACAGTAAGGCGACCAATGCCGATGCCGCGGCCAAGGCGCTGGCTGCCTATGACCACATCTATTGGATCGCGGGCGGCAAGCCCAAGGCCGGCGGCATCACCACCCTCGGCGAGTTCTGGCCCAAGATCGCCCGCGCCTATCTGATCGGCGAAGCGGCCCAGGATTTCGCGGCGACTTTGGACGGCCATGTGCAGCACACGATCGTCGGCACGCTCGAAGCCGCGGTCGCCGCTGCGGCGCGCGATGCCGCGGCCGACGGGGCGGCAGCGCCGGTCGTGCTGCTCTCGCCCGCCTGCGCCTCCTTCGACCAGTTCAGTGATTTCGAAGCGCGGGGCGAGTGCTTCCGCAGCCTGGTGCAGGCCCTCGGGGAGGCGGCGGCATGACCACCTTCACCTTCGCCCGCACGGATAATTCGGTCGTCGGCCGCTGGTGGTGGACCGTCGACCGCTGGGCCATCCTGGCGCTCACCGTGCTCATCGTCATGGGCATGGTGCTGACGCTGGCGGCGAGCCCGGCGGTGGCCGAGCGGATCCATGTCGATCCGTTCCATTTCGTGCGCCGGCAGGTGATCTTCCTGGTGCCTTCCGTCATCGTCATGTTCGGCATTTCGCTGATGAGCCCGGAGCAGGTCCGGCGCTTCGCCACCTTGGCCTTCCTGGGGGCGGTGGCGGCGCTGGCGGCGACCCTGGTGATCGGCGCCGAGATCAAGGGCTCGCGCCGCTGGATCGGCGTCGGCGTGTTCTCGGTGCAGCCGTCCGAATTCGTCAAGCCGGCCTTCGTCGTCGTCTCCGCCTGGCTGCTCGCCGAACGTCAGCGCCATCCGGGCTTTCCGGGTGGCATCCTGTCGGCTGGGGTCTATCTCGTCGTCGTCGCGATCCTGCTGCTGCAGCCGGACTTCGGCCAAACCATGCTGCTCTCCATGATGTGGGGGGCGCAGCTCTTCGTCGCTGGGCTGCCTATCGTCATCGTGCTGGCGCTCGCCGCGGCGGGCACGGTCGGCGCGGTCGGCGCCTATTTCCTGCTGCCGCACGTCG
>JAYSCC010000722.1:0-1598 GCA_041915065.1 Zavarzinia sp. | reverse complement strand
TCCGCCTCCAGCGCGGCTCCGGCCTGGACGGCCTCGCCGCCATGGCGCCGGCCAGCACCCTGCCGGGGCTTCGCCTGCTGCGCCCCCTGCTCGATTTCTCGCGGGCCGAACTGTCGGCTCTGGTCGCGGCTGCGGGCTGGGTCCCGGTGGCCGATCCGATGAACGAGGATGGTCGTTTCGCCCGGGTCGCGGTGCGAAGGGCGATCGCCGCCCTCGGGCTCGATGCCGCCGGCCTCGCCGCGACCGCCGCCCGCCTGCAACGCGACCGCGCAGCGATCGAAGTGGCCTCGGCCGAGATCGCCGTCCGGGCCTTCACCCTGGATGCCTGGGGCGTCGCCACGATCGACCGCCGGGCGCTGGCCGGCGCCCCTCCACCTTTCGTCGAACGGGCGCTCGGCCGCTTGATCCGCACCGTCGGCGGCGGCACCTATCCGCCGCGGCGCGAACGGCTGGACCGGCTGGCCGAAAGGCTCGCCTCGCCCGAAGAGACCTTTGCTGGCGCGACCCTGGGCGGCTGCCGCTTCCTGACCGGGCGGGAGCGGGTCACGGTGCTGCGCGAGGCGCGCCATCTCGGCCCGGACTTGCAGCTCGAAGCCGGCGCCAGCGGCATCTGGGACGGCCGTTTCGCGGTCGAGGCGGGGCCGCAGCCGATCACCGTGGCCGCCCTGGGCGACAGCCGGGCACCCGGCCTGCCACCGCTCCGCCGGGCCGAGCGGCTGGTCACCCCGGCGGTCTTCTCGAATGGTGAACTCCTGGCCGTCCCCGCCCTCGAATTCGGGGCTCCACAGGCAGCGAGACTGCGCTATTGTGCCCCCGATATCTTCTCCGCCCGCGGTTGACAGGAGTTGTTTACCACGGGCGCGGCACTATCTATGACAAGCATTGGAATTCCGCCTTCCGGGGCGGCGTGCCGGCGGCGGCCGGCAAAGTAGATAAGGCCGGCGGAGGCCGGCACAGTAGGTGATGCCGGCGGAGGCCGGCTGGAAAGGTCAAGCCCGTGAATTTGCCCGGCCGTAATCTCGCCCTGTGGGTCGTCATCGCGCTGCTGCTGTTTGCGCTGTTCAATGCGTTCCAGGGTTCGTCCAGTCACCGGACGGGCAGCCCGATGCCTTATTCCGAGTTCGTCGCTGCGGTCGAGGCGAGCCGGGTCACCGATGCCACGATCCAGGGCGAATCGGTCTATGGCCACATGTCCGATGGCCGTGAATTCTCGACCTATGCCCCGACCGACCCGCAGCTCGTGCAGCGCCTGCTCGACAAGGGCGTGAACGTCCAGTCGGTGCCGCAGGACAAGTCGGGCCCGACCCTGATCGACGTTCTGGTTTCCTGGTTCCCCATGCTGCTGCTGATCGGCGTGTGGATCTTCTTCATGCGCCAGATGCAGTCGGGCGGCGGCAAGGCCATGGGCTTCGGCAAGTCCAAGGCGCGCCTGCTGACCGAGCGCCACGGCCGCGTCACCTTCGACGATGTCGCCGGCATCGACGAGGCCAAGGAAGAGCTGGAAGAGATCGTCGACTTCCTGAAGGACCCGCAGAAGTTCCAGCGCCTGGGCGGCCGCATTCCCAAGGGCGCCCAGCTGGTCGGCCCGCCGGGCACCG
>JAYSCC010000721.1:0-1605 GCA_041915065.1 Zavarzinia sp. | reverse complement strand
CGATCCGCTTGCCGGCGCCGGTGACCAGGGCGGCCGGCCTGCCGCTCAGGGCAGCACCTTGCCGTCGATGATCGACCACACCCGGTCGGGCTCGGACTTGTCGCCCTGAAGCGTGGTCTCGTATTTATTGCCGTCTTCGAAGGTGACGGCGAAACGCTTTGGCCCGGTCTCCGTCACTTCGTTCGGGGCGGGCTTGCCGTGGGCGCGCAGGATGGTGCGGTCGACCGGCTTGCCCTCCGAATCGAGGAAGCTGACCGTGACGTCATAGGTGCGGGCCTCGGGATCGCCGCAGTCGATCGTCTTCAGGCGCGCGGTCATGGTCTGGTCGGCGCTGTCGTGGACGACCTGCCAGGTCTCCTCGCAGGCCGAATAGAAATAGACCGCGGCGCCGCCGCCGAGCACGAGGAGGCCGATGGAGGGCAGGCCGAGGACCAGGAAGGTGATCCGGTTCCAGGGCGCCGGCAGCATGCTGCGGCCCAGGAAGGCGCCCAGCAAAAGAAGGCCGACACCGACCAGAAGGGCCATCAGCATGACGAAATCCCGGACTGGAAGCGGTGGCTCAGTGGCCGGCCTTATAGGCCGCCGCCCGGTCGCTGTTGCGCCGGACCGTTTCGATGCAGTCGGCGAAGACGGCCTGCACCTCGGCATCGGGCAGGTGAGGCAGGGCCTCGGTCAGGGTGGCGAGCAGCCAAGTCTGGCCGCGCAGGAAGAAGGCCACGCGGTCGGCCTTCTCGGGCAGGTCCATGGCGCGTTCGAAGAAACCGTTGGTCGCTTCCGACGGCTCCTGGCCGCGGGCGCGCAGCAGGCGCGACAGGCCTTGGACGGCCTTGCAGGCATCGGCCTGGATGTCGAGATACATGCCCCGTTTGTCCTGGCACGAAGCGCGGCAGGCAAAGACGGCGGCCACCTTGGCGCCGGCGCGGATCGTCTCGATCAGCAAATTCAGGAGGGCATTCAGTTCCGTATCGGTCAGCGGCCCGTCGAAGCGCTGGGCCTTCAGTTCGCCATGGGCGCCGAGCGGATGCACGGCATCGGTTTCCTTCGCCACGGCGTGGGTACGTTCTACGGCTGTCACTTGTCGGCAAGTCCTGTTTTCACGAGGCGGATCGTCCGGCCAGGGGCCCAGGCAACGGGCACGTACAGGGCCGCATCCGTCAATGTCTATTGCACTTAAGCACGATCGGCCCGCCGACCGAAGCGCCATAGTCATGCCCTGACCGAAGATCGCATATGCATGCGGGGCCAGAAACCCGGCATGTCCGATGCGTCATCGGGCCGCCGGGGTCACGGCGAAGTCGACGGTAACCCGGCCCGCCTTCTCGAACAGCAGGGTGACCGGCACCTTGGCCCCCTCGGCGAGCGGCTGGGCCAGGTCGATCAGGGCGATGCGATAGCCGCCGGGGGCTAGAATCACCGTCTCCTGCGAGGCGACCTCGATATCCTCGACTGGCCGCGCGGCACCGGCCGCCTCGTGACGCAATTCGCAGCGTGCGGCCGCCGGCGTCTCGGCGCCGATCAGGCGGTCGTCGCCCTTGGCGCCGAACAGGGTGAGATAGGCCGCGGCCTCGCCGGTCGCCGCTGGCGGGGTCGCGATCCAGGCGCGGT
>JAYSCC010000720.1:0-1610 GCA_041915065.1 Zavarzinia sp. | reverse complement strand
TGCTGAGCGTCGACTGGGTGCCTTCGACCCGGGCCGAATAGCGGGTCGGCATCTCGGCGGTGGCGAGGCGGAGTTCGAGGGTGTGGACCGTGATCTCGGTCTCGATCTCGAAACCGCCGGAGAGCGAGGGGAAGGCCTTCACGAAACGGCGCGAGAAGACGCGGTAGCCGGTCAGCATGTCGGTGAAGGTGCGGCCGAACAGCTCGGTCACCAGGGTGGTGAGCAACCAGTTGCCGAAGCGATGGCCGCGGCGGTAGGCCTCCGGATCGTCGTCGACGCGGGTGCCGACCACCATGTCCAGATTTTCGTCGACCAGGCGGCGGACCAGGGCGGGAGCGGCACCGGCATCGTAAGTGCCGTCGCCGTCGACCATGATGTAGATGTCGGCCTCGACGTCGGCGAACATGCGCCGCACCACGTTGCCCTTGCCGCGGTGGGTGACCTGGCGGACCACGGCGCCGGCAGCCCGCGCCACCGCCATCGTGTCGTCGGTCGACATATTGTCGTAGACATAGACCGTGGCGCCCGGGAGCACGGCGTGGAAACTCTTCACCACCTGGCCGATGGCGGCCGCCTCGTTCAGGCAGGGGATGATCACGGCGATCTCGCGCCCCTCACCGGCATTCCAGTCCATCGTCTCGTCCTCGGCTGCGGGGCGCTCAGCCCTCGAGATCACATAATGCGAATCGGCCCCAGTTCGTTCCCGCCGGCTCGAAGCGATGGCGCACCGGCCGGCAGGCGCCGATCGAAAGCCCCGGCGCGAAACTGGTGAGTGCTGCGGCCACCCTTTCCCGCTCGGTCGGGTCGAACAGGATCAGCCGCGCCGGGCCCGCTTCGGCCAGGGCGCGGCGGATTTCGGCGGCATAGCCCGCCTTCTGTTCCGCCGGATCGATCCAGAAACCGTCGAAGCGGAGGAAGCGCACGCCTTCCGGAAAGGACGGGATCAGAAAGGCGGAGGGGGTCAGCCCGGCCATCAGGACGACTGCCCGCTCCGGCTCGGCGACCGGCGGCACCTCGACCCCGGCGAGGTCGGTGCCGAAGGGGACCCGTTCCGTCTCCGGGACGCGGGTGGTCGCCGCCAGCAGCACCAGCATCAGGCCGCCGAGGGCCAGCGCTGCCCGCCGCCCCGGCACCAGATGGGCGAGCGCCGCCGCCGCGAGCAACGGCCCGAGCAAGGCGAAACCCAGCGCATAGCGATAGATCGCGAAGAGCAACGACCAGGGCACCAGCGTCGCCACCGTGACCAGGGCCAGCGTCGCCGCCGGCCCGCGCGGCAACCGGCCGGTCAGGCGCAGCGCCAGCAGGACCAGCGCCCCGCCATAGGCGAACGGCAGGCGGAGATCGGTGAACACCGCTTCCGACGAAATATGGTCGACCAGCCCGGCCAGGAAGGGCAATTGCACCCGGGGCCAGGGCACCCCCTGGGTGAAGCCCGGATCGGCGAAGCGGAGCGGCGGCACATAGGGCGAGGCGAAAATGTCGTTGTAATAGGGCATCAGCGGGTTGCCGAAATCGGCAAAGAGCAGCGCCATCCAGAAGCCACCGGTCAGCGCGGTGCCGCCGATCCCAGCCGCCGCAAAGCCGAGGAAGCGCCGAAACCCGCCGCGCCG
>JAYSCC010000719.1:0-1613 GCA_041915065.1 Zavarzinia sp. | reverse complement strand
AGCGCCATGACCACCAGGGCGACGGTCAGCGCCGCCGCCTGGGCCAGAATCAGGCGCCGACGGTCCAGCGCGTCGCCGAGCGGCACGAGCAGGAGAAGGCCCAGCGCATAGCCGATCTGCGTCGCCGTCGGCACCAGACCGACCGCCCCGGGCGAGACCCCGAAATCGGCGGCGATCAGGCCGAGCAGCGGCTGATTGTAATAGAGGTTGGCAACAGCCACGCCGCAGCCGACGGCCATGGCCAGGAAGATCCGGCGGCCGGCCGGGGCGGAGGAAACGCTGGTCGTCATGGCCGGAGATTATCCGAGCATATTGGTAGGGTTAACAGCCAGACCCGCCGCGCCCCCCTGCACCCGTTGCATGCGCTGTGGCGCCGGCGCCACAGTCGCAACGGAGTGATCCAGGTCACGGATCTTTCATGAGGGGAGGCGCATTGATGTCATGACGCTATCGTCAGACAACAACGAGCCCAAAAAGATGAGCCCCGTCGCCGTCACCCGTCCCGCCACCGAAGCCGCTGCGCCGGCCGCCACGCCCGTCGCCGCCCAGCCGGCGGTCGTCGTGCCCCTGCGCAAGCGCGAGACCCGCCTCGTCCAGGCGGCCTCCACCGGCGTCAGCGGCGCCTGCACCGGCATGGTGGTCTTCGCCGACGAATTGCCGCGCTAAGAGCCGAAGACCACGGCGTTCATGATGCGGCCGGGCATGAAGGCGAAAATGCCCGCCGCACCGAGAGCGCCGAAATAGAGCAGCAGTACGGCGCGCCTGTGGCGCCGGACGTCGCCCTGCCGGGCCCGCACGATCAGAATCGGCAGGGCGATCAGAGTGACGACCGAAAGAATGTGGATCGGGCTGAAATCCCCGATCAGGCGCAGCTCGTGGATCCAGAACGAGCCGAATGCCACCACGGTCATGGCCAGGGCCCAGAGCCAGCCCATCACCCGGTGCGGCACCGTGCCCTTGGGACCGAGCAGAATGCCCGCCCCGATGCCGAGCGCCAGCAGCGCCGCGGCGACATGAACCTGGATCGCGATCGAAGCATTCAGAAGCGGCGCCAGCGACATGTTCCCTCCCCTGCAGGACAGGGAATTGGAGCGCAGCCGCGCCACGCCGTCGTCGTCCGTTCAGCGGAGGTGGTGGCGGCGTTCCATGAAGATGCTGTGGGGATCGGCGACATATTCGCCGAAAGGCCCCCGCTCGGCGAAACCGAAGGAACGGTAGAGGCTCAGCGCTTCCGCGTTGCGCACCCCGGTTTCCAGACGGATCACGCCGATATCGGCTTGTGCTGCGAGCTGGAGCAACGCATTCAGGATCTCGCGCCCCAAGCCCTTACCGCGGGCTTCGGGAGCGATATACATGCGCTTGATCTCGCCGTAGCCCGGGCGCGGCAGCAGCCCGCCGGTGCCGACCGCGACGCCGTCCAGCCGGGCGACCACGAATTTCGTGCCCGCGGCCTTCAGTTCCGCGATCGAGAGCAAATGGTTGCTCTCGGCCGGGTAGAGGTCGGCGTGGAATGTGTCCAGCGCCCGAATCAGCGCCGCGACCTCCGGCTGGTCGGGCGCCTCCTCGGTGACGGTGACCGCGGCCACCGGTAACTCACTCCAACTCGGCCAGGA
>JAYSCC010000718.1:0-1616 GCA_041915065.1 Zavarzinia sp. | reverse complement strand
GCCGTAGAGGTTCGGGCCGATCTTGGCCGGGCCGCCCTTGTCGAAGGTGTGGCAGGCATGGCACTTGGCGGCGACCTTCTCGCCGGCGGCAGCATCGGCCGCGGCCAGCAGGGTGGCGACCGGCGGGTCTTCCTCTTCCTTCTTGGCGGCGGCACCGGCGCCGGCACCGGCTTCCTCGGCGACCTCGACCTTGAAGCCCGGCTCGGCCGGCTTCTTCGGGTGGATCAGGATGTCGCCGAACTGATTGACGCCCATGATGATCAGCAGGCAGAACAGCACGGCGCCAATGATCTTGTTCAGCTCGAAACTATCCATCTCTCGTCACTCCAGACTTCCGCCCGGCAGGCCGCAAGCGGCGGGGCGGGGGTAGCGAAACCGGGGAAAACAGGCCGGAACGGCCCGAAAAATCGCGCTGCACATTAGCGGCTTCCCCGGACCATCCGCAACCCGTATATATCGGCGGCTCAAGGACTTCCCGTGGCACCGGCTGCGGCGAAGTGCCGCACCTGTCCTGCCCGCCCCGCCTGTCCGCAACCGTCTGTCCCGCCATCGCTTCCCGCCCGCCGAGGCCACCCGTTCCGCCATGTCCGCGCAGCCCCAGAATCCCATCGTCCTGATCCCCTCGCGCCTCGCCTCGACCCGGCTGCCGAACAAGCCGCTGGCCGACATCCACGGCCTGCCGATGATCGTGCATTGCCTGCGCCGGGCCGAGGAGGCCGGGTTCGCCCGTGTCGCGGTCGCCTGCGGCGATGCCGCCATCGCCGAAGCGGTGCGGGCCGCCGGCGGCGAGGCGGTCATGACCGACCCGGACCATCCCTCGGGCTCCGACCGCATCTTCGAGGCGCTGAGCCGGCTCGACCCGGACGGGCGGCATGACGCGGTGGTGAATTTCCAGGGCGACCTGCCGGCCATCGACCCGAAGGTGATCGCCGCGGCCCTGGCGCCGCTGGCCGATGCCGCCATCGACATCGCCACGCTGGCGACCCCCATCGTGGAGCGGCACGAGATCGACGATCCCAACGTGGTGAAGGCGGTGCTCAGCCTGGCGCCCGGCGCCACGACGGGCCGCGCGCTCTATTTCAGCCGCCGCCCGGTGCCGTCAGGCGACGGCCCGCTGTGGCATCATATCGGCATCTATGCCTATCGCCGCGCCGCGCTGGAGCGCTTCGTGTCACTGAAGCCGGCGCCGCTCGAGCAGCGCGAGAAGCTCGAGCAGCTGCGCGCGCTGGAGAACGGCATGAGCATCGCGGCGGCCGTCGTTGACACCCTGCCGCTCGGTGTCGATACTCCCGCCGACCTCGAGCGCATCCGCCAGGTCATGCGCAAATCCCGATAATCCAGCGTCCGTCCGAGAAGCCATGTCGCCAGCCGTCACCATTGCCACCGCGTCCACCGATCCCGCCCGGGTGGTCGCCTTCCAGGGTGCGCCCGGAGCCTATTCGCATCTGGCCTGCCGCGAGGCCCTGCCCGATCTGGCGCCGCTGCCCTGCGCCAGCTTCGAGGATGCCTTCGCCGCCGTGCGCGAGGGCCGCGCCGCCTGCGGCCTGATCCCGATCGAGAATTCGACCGCCGGCCGCGTCGCCGACATCCACCAGTTGCTGCCCGAGGGCGGCCTG
>JAYSCC010000717.1:0-1617 GCA_041915065.1 Zavarzinia sp. | reverse complement strand
GGATTTCTCTTTGGTCTATTGGCACTGGTACGCCTTCGCCCTCGTCTTGATCATCCTGGAGATCCTGGCGCCGGGGGTGATCTTCTTGTGGCTGGCGGTCGGCGCCGTCGCCGCCGGCAGCCTGGTGGCGCTGGTGCCGGACGTCGCCTGGTACGTGCAGTTCGCCACCTTCGCGGTGGCGACTGCACTGTCCCTGCTGCTCGGCCACAATCTGCTGCGGCGGGCGACCGCGGTCGAAGACGGCGATTCGCTGAACCAGCGCAGCCAGGCGCTGGTGGGCAGCGAAGCGGTGCTGATCGAAGGGATCGCCAATGGTGTCGGCCGGATCCGCCTGGGCGATACCAGTTGGGCGGTGACCGGTCCCGACTCGCCGGCCGGCACAAGGGTCCGGGTGGTCGCTGCCGAGGGGGTTCGGCTCAGGGTCGAGCGGGCGTGAGCGCCGCCACCATCTCTTCGCCCCGGATTTCGCGCAGCAGCTTGCGTTTGATCGCCTCGACGAAATCCTCGTAATCCCGCGCCCGCTCGATGAAGGCGCCGGGGCCGCCGATCACATTCTCGGCGAAGAAGCGGTCGACATCGGCCTCCTCGTTCAGGATCGCCAGGGCGTTCACGGTGACGCCGCGGGCGATCAGGGCATCGCGGACCGGGGCGGGCGGCGGGCCGGCGCTGTTCTTGCCATCGCCGGAGAGATCGATCACCCGGCGTGCCGCCTGGAAGGGCACCGCGTCCACCAGGGCGCCGGCCCGGGCGAGCCCGGCGCCGACCGCGGTACCGCCGCCCTCGACGTAACGCGGCATGTTGCCGAGGTCGTCGGCCAGGGCGGGCGCATCGGCCGCGGTCACCTTCCGCCAGCCGATGTCGAGATGTTGGCGTCCCGGGTTGGACCATTCGATGACGGCGACGGCGATCGCCTTGTTCGGCCCGGCGTCGATCGCCGCCTGGACTTCGGGCGAGGCGAAGGCGGCGGCCAAGCCCTGGGCCTGGAGCAGATATTCGTCCGGATTGACCGACGACGAACTGTCGAGCGCGAGCACCAGCGCGAGGTCGACCGTCTCCGCCCGCGCCGCCCCGCCGAAGGCCGCGAGGGCGGACAGCAGGAGGATCAGTCGAGCGCCAGCACGAGCCATTTCAGATAGGCCGTTTCGGGCAGCAGGGGATGCACCGGATGATCCGCCCCGGCGCCGCCGGCCGCCACGATGCGGCCTTCGCGCCCGGCATTGGCGATGCCATGGGCGACTTCGGTAGTGAAGGCGCCGGTTTCGATATTGTGGCTGCAGGAGGCGATGAAGAGCAGGCCGCCGGGGGCGACCAGGCCCGCCACATCGCGTGCCAGCTTGCGATAGGCGCGGAGGGCCTGCGGCACGTCCTTCCGCGACTTGGCGAAGCTCGGCGGATCGGCGACCACGACATCGAAGCGTGCACCGGCAGCGGCCAGGCGTTCTGCCTCGTCGAACATGTCGGCGCGGCGGAACTCGATTCGCCCGTCCAAGCCGTTGGCGGCTGCGGTCGCGGCGGCCTGGGCCAGGGCAGAGTCGGCGCGGTCGACCGCCAGGGCCGAGCTGGCGCCGGCCTTCAGGGCGGCCAGCGCGAAGGCGCCGGTATGGCAGCAGAGGTCGA
>JAYSCC010000716.1:562-1618 GCA_041915065.1 Zavarzinia sp. | reverse complement strand
GACCCGGCGGTAGAGGTTGGCCGGTTACAGGATCCACGGCTCCCGCGCCCAAGGTCGGCGCCGGGGGGAGGGGAGGGGTGTCGGTGGACGCGACCTGATCATAGCGGACGGTCTGCCGGGCTGGGTCCTTGGGCTTGGTCGGCTTGGCGTCGCCCCGGTCCCAGGTGACGCCGATCAAGAGCGCGGCCACGCCGACCATGCCGGCGATGCCGGCGATCTTGGCTTGCGGGGTGCTCATGCGGCCCGCGACAGGAGAGATGCCGCGCTCGCCCTGCACCGGGCCATGGCCGGCCGAACGGGAGCCGCCAGGATCGCCGGCAGCGCGGCGCCCGGCGAACGGGTCATCGCCTTGCGCGGAGTGCGCAGGATCGGGTTGGTTGTCGTGCTGATCAGTCATCGTCATTGACCCGTGCGAATGGTGCGATCGACGTTGGCGGAGGCCGTGCCTGTGCCGTGGGTGACGCCGTAGGGCGTGACGGCCTCGTTGAAGATGCAGAGGACCTCGCGTCCCCGGCGCAGAACGAGCTTGGAGGCGACGGTGTGCAAAACCACGAACTCGTCGCGGACGTCGAACGGCACCTGGCTCTCGGACCCATCGGGCAGGGTCATGAAGAAGCTGGGCAGTTCCTGGTTGGCCGGAAACCGCAGCACCGTGAACTGGCCATTATCGGAAACCTCCGACGGCTGGATCCGCGAGGAGCCCTGGACCGTGTAATTCAGATTGCGGGGGCCCTCGATCACGGCGTGGTCGAGCATCAGTCCCGTCCGAGCGTTCTCGATCGCGGCCGCTTGACCAGAAATCGTCCTAGCCAACGCGGCGCGCTCATCGTCGGGGTATTGGAAACGGACCTGGAAATAGGTGTCGGCCGACGCCGCCGTGATCGGCCCAGAGCGGATCCCCAGCTCGAAGGTGTAGTTGCGCAGCGCGCCGCCGCGGCGGGTCGTGACGATCAGGTTGGTGGCCGTGCCCTTTTCGCGCGGCTTTACGAAGAGGATGTTGGTCTCGGCTGCGACCTCCCACGATACGGTGTCGCCCAGGGCCACATGCTGGATCTC
>JAYSCC010000716.1:0-552 GCA_041915065.1 Zavarzinia sp. | reverse complement strand
CGTGCGGAACGTGCCGACGACGCGATAGACCTGCCAGGGGTCGTAGTTGACCCATTTGACCCGAGGGTCCGACTTACCGGCTTTGGGCACGTCGACGGCGAAGGCGGTCGGCGCGCAGCCGAGCACGGCCGCGCCAGCGTACAGGGCGAGCAGCAGGCGCCTCATTGGGAAATCTCCGGATCTGCGCGGTAGCTGTCGACCTGGAACCCGAGCGGGTTGCGGATGCGGTCGGATTCCAGCATCGGCGCTTTGGTGTAGGCGAAGGTCAGCGTGGCGATCCAATCGGTGACCTTGACCTCTTGGCCGAGCCGCACGGTCTTGGAGAAGCGGACGTTGGCGACCTTGTCGTTGATGAAGGTGATGTTGCGGATCGTCACGGTCGCCGAGCCGTCAGGGCCGACCAGGACCTGGGGACTTTGGGGATTGGTCGCCCGATAGAGATCGGCCCATCGCTGCTGCTCGTCTGGAGTCGACAGGATCGTGACGAACTGGAAGTTTTCCTGCGCGGCGGGCGGCAGGTAGCCTTCTCGGGCCCTGACATATTGGGCCAGG
>JAYSCC010000715.1:0-1629 GCA_041915065.1 Zavarzinia sp. | reverse complement strand
GCCGCACATCCGAGCTGGGAAGAAGGGGCACTGGCAGTTCGCCTGAACGGCCTCGTCCGGCGCGAGACCCTGAGCCAGATCGCGGGCGACATCGATCTCGGCCGCTATCTCCGCCTTGCCAAGGGCGAAGACGAGCAGGGCGGCCGGGCCAAGCCGGCGATCCTGGCCGACGCCATGGAGGCAGTGATCGCCGCGGTCTATCTGGACGGTGGGCTGGGCGCCGCCCGGGGCGTCGTCTCGCGCCTCTGGGCCGATTATTTCTCGAACCGGGCGACCCCGCCCAAGGACGCCAAGACGGCCTTGCAGGAATGGTCCGTGGCCAAGGGCCGGGGCCAACCGCGCTACGAGACCCTGGCGCGCAGTGGGCCCGACCATGCGCCCATCTTCGTCGTCGCCGCGGTTCTACCGGACGGTGCCAAGGGCGAGGGTCTCGGCCCGTCCAAGCGGGTGGCCGAACAGGAGGCCGCCCAGACCCTGCTGAATCACTTGGTGGCGACGTCATGACCGAAGCAGCTGAAACCCCGACCCGCGCCGGCTTCGTCGCCATCGTCGGTCCGACCAACGCCGGCAAGTCGACCCTGACCAACCGCCTGGTGGGCGCCAAGGTCTCGATCGTTACCCAGAAGGTGCAGACCACGCGGACCCGGGTCACCGGCATCGCCATGCGCGGCCGGAGCCAGATCGTCTTCGTCGATACCCCCGGCGTCTTTTCGCCCCGCCGCCGGCTCGACCGCGCCATGGTCGCGGCCGCCTGGGCGGGGGCTGCCGACGCCGATCTCGTGGTCGTGCTCGTCGATGCCGAACGGGGCATCGACGAGGCGGTCGAAGCGGTGCTGGAGGGCCTGAAGGGGGCAGGGCGGAAATGCCTGCTCGCCTTGAACAAGATCGACCTCGTGAAGCGCGACAGCCTGCTCGGGCTCGCCAAGACGCTGAACGAAAAGCTCGATTTCGACGCCACCTTCATGATCTCGGCCGAACGCGGTGACGGCTGCGACGACCTGATGGCGGCGATCGAGGCACGCATACCGGAAGGCCCGTGGCTGTTCCCGGAAGACCAGCTCTCCGACCTGCCGGAACGCATGCTGGCGGCCGAGATCACGCGGGAGAAGATCTTCCTCCGCCTGCACCAGGAACTGCCTTATTCGATCCATGTCGAGACGGAACTCTGGAAAGACCAGAAAGACGGTTCGGTCCGGATCGAGCAGACGATCTATGTCGAGCGCGACGGTCAGAAGGCCATCGTGCTGGGCAAGGGCGGGCAGACCGCCAAGCTGATCGGCAGCATGGCGCGCGAGGAAATGGAGGCGATGTTCGACCGCCGGGTCCACCTCTTCCTCTTCGTCAAGGTGCGGGCCAATTGGGCCGACGACCGCGAACGCTACCGCGCCATGGGGCTCGACTGGCAGGATTGAGTCTTGACGGCATGACTCGTTACTGACACCGTTGTCAGTAAATTGGCGACGATCGGTGCGACCATGGCCAGCCTGACCACCATTACCCCGCGTAACATCCGCTTTGCCGTCGAAGGCCGGGCGGACGGCCTCTGGTGCGGCGGCGATCCGGTGCGAACCGCCTTTTTCGACGGCATGTCGATCATGTTTCCCGAAGGCGAGAAATTCTTCATCGAGA
>JAYSCC010000714.1:0-1630 GCA_041915065.1 Zavarzinia sp. | reverse complement strand
GTGGATGTATTACGTCGCCACGGCGCCCGATTGGCGCGGCCGCGGCCTTGGCCGGAAGCTGGTGCGGGCGGCCGAAGTCTGGGCCGCCGCCGCCGGCATGCAGAAGATGCATCTGCTGATCCGGCCGGAGAACGACAAGGTGCGCGCCTTCTACGAATCGGTCGGCTACGGCGAGCAGCCGCGGGTGATGATGGCCCGCTGGCTGGACGGCCGCCCCCTCGATGCCTGATCCGCGTCCCCTGCCCGGCTTCGTGGTACCCGGTTTCGTGGTGCCCGCGTTCCGGCCGCGGCTGCCCTGGCTCGGCGCCGATCTGCAGACGATCCGGAATGCTCTGACCAAGCCCGTGCCGCCCCGGCCGGCAGCGGCGCACCAGGACCTGCGCCTGCCGGTTTCCGACGGTACGGGCGACGTGCTTCACGCCGTGCTCGACCTGCCGGCGGCGCCGGGTGCCGGCCTGCCCCTCATCCTGCTCGCCCACGGCCTCTCGGGCAGCGCCGACAGCTATTACATGCTGGAGACCGCGGCCGCCCTGTTAAAGGCCGGCTACCGCGTGCTGCGGCTCAACCTGCGCGGCGCCGGGCCGAGCCGGATCGACTGCCGGCGCCATTACCACGCCGGCCGCTCCGGCGACCTCCGCGACGCCATCGCCGGCTTGCCGCCCGAGCTGACCGGAGACGGCGTCGTCGCCATCGGCTTTTCGCTCGGCGGCAACACGGTCCTGAAGCTGGCGGGCGAACAGGGGGAAAGCGGCCCGGTGCGGGCGGTCGCCTCGGTCTGCGCGCCGATCGACCTCGGCGCCACCACGGCGAACCTGAACCGGCGTCGCAACCGGGTCTATCAGTCCTACCTGCTGAAGGGCTTCAAGCAGGAATATGTCGCCCCCGGGGCCGAACTCTCGCCCCAATTGCGTGCTGCCGTGGATGCGGCCGAAAGTTTCGTCGATTTCGACGCCCATGTGACGGCGCCCCGAAACGGCTACCCCTCGGCGGCGGCCTTCCAGGCCGAGAACAGCGCCGCGGCCCATCTCGCCGGCATCCGCGTGCCGGCCCTGGTGATCGCCGCGAAGGACGACCCGATCGTCCCCTTCGCCCCCTATGCACGGGTCGACTGGCGGGCGATCCGCTCCGCCCTCCCGGCCTTCACCCGGGGCGGCGGCCATGTCGGCCATCACGGAAGGGGCGGCATCTGGTACATCGACGTGATCCTGCGCTTCCTCGCCGCCTTGACGAACCAAGCGCCAACGACAGGAGAGAAACCATGACCCTCGACCCCCAGGCCAAGGCCATCCTCGAGCAGATCGCCAAATCGCCCCTGCCCAAGCTGCACCAGGTGCCGGCCGGCGTGGCGCGCCAGATGTTCGAAATCTCCTGCAAGTTGACAGACCTGAAGGACGTGCCGATCGGCAAGGTCGAGGACCGCACCATCCCGGGGCCGGGCGGCGACCTGCCCATCCGGATCTACACCCCGGTCGCCGCACCCGCGGGGCCCCTGCCCGTGCTGGTGTTCTTCCACGGCGGCGGTTTCGTGATCGGCAGCCTGGACACCCATGACGCGCCCTGCCGCCTGCTCGCCAACGAGGCGAGATCGGACGAGCGGCGAGTCGGGCAAGAGTGACGCGAGGTGGGGATA
>JAYSCC010000713.1:0-1634 GCA_041915065.1 Zavarzinia sp. | reverse complement strand
TTCAGATGCGGCAGGGCGGCGGTGAAGCCGTTGACCACGCCCTTCAGGTTGACGTCGATCGTCTTCGCATGGAAGGCGGGGTCGATATTCTCGAAGGCGGCGAATTTGGCGATGCCGGCATTGTTGAGGAGGACATCGAGCCGTCCGCCTGCCGCGGCGACGAAATCGCCCAGCACCTTGCGGAAGGCGTCGAGGTCGGTCACATCCAGCACGGCATGAAAGCTCTGGTTGGCGCCGATCTCGGCCGACAGGGCGGCGACGCCGGCGGCATCAAGGTCGGCCAGGCCGACGAACCAGCCCGCCTTGGCGAAGCGGCGCGCGGTGGCGGCGCCGATGCCGCGGGCGGCACCAGTGATGAAGATGCTCTTGCTCACGCTGCTCATACTCTCTCCCCCTTGTTTTTCTTGGGCTTGCTTTCTGGCGTTGTCCGCTCACTCGCCCCAGAGGTCGAGGGGCACGGAGAAGGGCGTGTTGATCCAACTGCGCTGCGCCGGGCCCATGGCGGCCAAGCCTTCGACCAGGCGGCCGTCCAGGCCCATCAGGCGGTCGGCGATGGCGACGATGCGCCGGTTGGGCGACGCGATCGGCGATTGCAGGCGGATCGCCTTCGCCGCCTCGACCTCGCGCCCCGGGTTGTGCAGGGCCAGCGTGATCAGGGCGGTGGCGGTCGAGCGGGAAATGCCGGCCCAGCAATGGATCAGGATCGGCGTCGCCGGGTCCCAGCCGCGCAGGAAGCCGATCAGTTCGCGCACATGCTCTTCCTCGGGGATGGTCAGCCCGTCGCCCGGCTCGGCAAAGTCGTGCACGCCGACCCGGTGATGCGCTTCGGGCGCCAAGCCTTCCGGCGTCTCCGGCCAGTCGCCAGGATCGAGCAGGGAAACGACGCGGCTGGGCCGCACCCGCCGGGCGACCGCCGGCAGTTCGGACCAGGGGCAGACATGAACGACCGGCATTTCCTCTCCCACAACGGAGCTTGGCGCTGCCGCGCGCGCAAGCTAAAGTGACAAATGCTCATCTACAAGCGCCGGCAACAGGCGCTGCCGAAAATTCGGCCGTGAGCCTGGGGGGAGAATACATGGATTCTGTCGTGCCGTTGATTCTGCCGGTGGTGGCCGCGGTCGCCCTGATGGCGACGATCTATTTCGTCTCGCGCGGGGCGCGGGCGCCGGCCCTGGACGAGGCCCTGGCGCGCCGCCGCCTTTACGAGGACTGGCAGGATTTCGAGGCGGGCGAGATCTGGATCTCGGCCGACCGCCGGGCGGCGCTGGCGACCGACCGGGGCAGCAACCGCCTGGGCCTCGTCTATGCCTTCGGCGACAAACTGCCGAGCCGGCTGCTCGGTCCGGGCGACATCCTCTCGGCCCGGCTGGACGGCGGCCGGCTGGTGATCGAGACCAAGGATTTCGGCCGCCACCATTTCGCCCTCGCTTCGACCGGCGAGGCGGCGACGCGGCCCTGGGCGGAGCGTTTGTCCTGCCTCGCCACGGCGTGAGGACCGGGCCATGGAACTGCTGATCATCCTGCAATATGTCGTGCCCGGCTTCGTCGTCGCGATCCTGGCCGAACTCGCCTGGATGAAGTGGCGGGGCGGGGTCGCCTACGAATGGCGCGACAGTGTCGCCAGCCTGACCATG
>JAYSCC010000712.1:0-1639 GCA_041915065.1 Zavarzinia sp. | reverse complement strand
CGTCCAGCGCCTCTTCCTTGGAGGCGGCGCCGGCCAGAATGAAGCGGCCGGAGGCGCGCACGAGCTGGCCCGCCACCGTGTCGTTGGCGGTCTGGCGGATGACCGAATCCTCGACCGCGAGCAGGCCGGCGAAGCAGGTGTCGAGCACCACGGCGGCGCGCCAGGCCCGCAGCTTGGACAGGATCGCGATAATGTCGTCCTGGTTGAGGCCGCCGGTCTGGATCGCATCCTTGGATTTGACCGCGATATCGTAGGGCAGGAAGTAATAGCGGCCCTCGATCGGCACGCCGTGGCCGGCCAGGAAGATGATCGCCGTATCGTCCGGCCCGGCCTGCTGGGACAGCGTGTCCAGTGCCTTCAGGATCTCGGCCCGGGTCGCCTTCTCGTCGGTCAGCAGGGTGACCACCGAGGTGGGGCCGCCCAGCGCCTTGGCGATACCGCTGGCGTCGGAGACCGCATTGGTGAGCGGCGGGATTTCCGACGACTGGAAGCGGTTCACGCCGATCGAGACGACATAGACCTTGCCGCCGCTGACCGCCGGATCGGCGGTCGCCCCGGTCGCCGCCGGGCTGGCCGGGCCACCCTGGGACGGACCACCCTGGGACGGCCCCCCCGAAGACGGCCCACCCTGGGGGGGATTGTCCGTCGAAGGGCCGCCCTGGGCGCCCGGACCTGTCTGGCCTGCCGGCTTGCTGGTGTCGCTACCGGCATTGGCCTGGACTTGATCCGGTTTCGCCAATTCGATCGAGAGGACGGGCTGCTTGTCCTGGTCGACCTCGATCTCGTTGGGGCCGTTGAAGGCGGAGAGGCGGAGTTCGCTGGTGCCCCGGCCGAGGGAGACGACCCGCTCGCCCGCCTGTTCGCCGCCGGTGGTGGTGGCGGCGGAAGCCCCGCCCTCGACCACGGCGCCGTTCAGGCGGACCAGGATGCGGCCGATGCCGCCGCCCTGGTCGACGGCCTTGTATTTCAGGCGGATTTGTTCGGTTGCGACGGTGACCGGCTCGCCCGCCTTGCCGCGGTCGCCCGGCGCCGGGCGGCATTTCTCGGCCGCACCCGGCTGCATCTCGCAAATCTCGGTGATGGTGATGGCAGGCGGCAGACCGCGGTCCATGACGGCGACCACGCCGCCGATCTTGGCCGCAGTCGCGGCGATCTCGCTCTCGCCCGTGCGGCGCAGCTTGGCGACCACGAGGTCGCGCCGATAGAAGACCGAATAGACTTGGTCGACCGAGACCCATTCGGCGCCCCGGGGCTTGCCGTCCTTCACCTGGTTGACGACATAGCCGAACAGTTTCTCGCCGCCCGGGGCATGGTCGAAGAAGCCTTCGACGGTCGAGGTCACCCAGCGCTGGGCATCGGCATGGGGGAAGAAGGACAGGGCCTGGCGCCCGGTTTCCAGATCGAACCAGCGGATCGTGCCGTCGCCCAGGCCGGCGACCACCCAGCCCGCCTGCTCGGCCAGGGAGACGGCCCAGACCGGGCTCGCCAGGTCGGTCTTCCACAGGAGCTTGCCGCCCTCGTAGAGCTTCAGGCCGAAGTCGGTGCCGAGCACGACGCGCTTGGCGTTCGCGGTGACCGCGGCGCTCCGCGAAATCTCGTTGGCTTCGAGGGACAGGGGCTTGCCGTCCATCGCCGGCTT
>JAYSCC010000711.1:0-1642 GCA_041915065.1 Zavarzinia sp. | reverse complement strand
GGCGGATGAAACATTCGGGATCGATCAGGCCGGTCGGGCGGATCACCTGCTCGGCGAAAGTGCCGCCGGTCCGCTCCATCTCCCATTTGCCGGGGGTCGCCGACACGAAGACCGACTGGGGCCGCATGGCGTCCCATTCGGTGAATTTCAATGGCCGGTTGTCGATGCAGGAGGGCAGGCGGAAGCCATATTCCGACAGCGTCGACTTCCGCTTGTTGTCGCCCCGCTCCATGCCGCCGATCTGCGGCACGGTGACATGGCTCTCGTCGACGAAGAGGAGGGCGTTGTCGGGCAGATATTCAAACAGGGTCGGTGGCGGCTCGCCCGGGCGCCGCCCGGTCAGATAACGGGAGTAGTTCTCGATCCCGGCGCAGGCGCCAGTCGCTTCCATCATCTCGAGATCGAAGGTGGTGCGCTGTTCCAGCCGCTCGGCTTCGAGCAGGCGGCCATTGCCGCGCAATTCCTCGAGCCGGAGGCTGAGTTCCTGGCGGATCGACTTCACGGCCTGGTGCAGGGTCGGCCGCGGCGTCACATAGTGGCTGTTGGCGTAGATCTTCACGAAGTCGAGCGGCGCGGTCTTCTCGCCGGTCAGGGGATCGAATTCGGCGATGCCGTCGATCTCGTCCCCGAACAGGGTGATGCGCCAAGCCCGGTCTTCGTAGTGGGCCGGGAAGATCTCGATATTGTCGCCGCGGACCCGGAAGGTGCCACGCTGGAACGAGGCATCGTTCCGCCGGTATTGCAGCGAGACCAAGTTGCGCAACAGTTCGGCACGGTCGACCGTCTCGCCCAGCTTCACGCCGAAGGTCATGGCCGAATAGGTCTCGACCGAGCCGATACCATAGATGCAGGAGACCGAGGCGACGATGATCACGTCATCGCGTTCGAGCAGGGCGCGGGTCGCTGAATGGCGCATCCGGTCGATCTGCGCGTTGATCGAGGCTTCCTTCTCGATATAGGTGTCGGTCCGGGGCACATAGGCTTCCGGCGTGTAATAGTCGTAATAGGAGACGAAATATTCGACCGCGTTCTCCGGAAAGAACGACTTCATCTCGCCGTAGAGCTGGGCCGCCAGGGTCTTGTTCGGGGCGAGCACCAGGGCCGGGCGCTGGGTGCGCTCGATGACATGGGCCATGGTGAAGGTCTTGCCCGAGCCGGTGACGCCGAGCAGCACCTGGTCGCGCTCGTGGCCGTCGACGCCGGAGACCAATTCCTCGATCGCCGCCGGCTGGTCGCCTGCCGGCCTGAATTCGGAGACGAGCTTGAAGCGCCGGCCGCCCTCGGATTTCTCCGGGCGGTCGGGCCGATGCGGCACCCAGGCCGCGACCTCTGCCATGCTGGGGGCATCCATCGGCTTCGCCATGCGCTGTTTATAGGGCGCCTCGCGACAGGGTGCCAGCACCACCGACGAGAGGCCGTCATGGTGCCCGCGCAGGGCTCTGGCGGCAACTGGAAAAAGCGAACTAAACAAGAACGATTTCGCGGCGCTACAACAGCGCCGCGGTCAGGCCGGGTCTTCCAGGCTGAATTCCCGGCTCTGGGAGTCATAGGCGAACAACTCGGCATAGCGGCCCCAGGAAATCACCGAGCGGAGCGTGTTTTCGGCCGCTTCCTCGGACATGAAATCCTCCAGCTCCTCGGT
>JAYSCC010000710.1:0-1645 GCA_041915065.1 Zavarzinia sp. | reverse complement strand
ATCTCGCGCGATGCCCTGATTTTCCTGTCGAATCACCGGCTTGGCCGGCGACGGGTTGAGATTACTCAGAGCTGGCGGTGTTGCAACCCCGGTACGGTCAAGATGGCGTCGAAATGGCCGATTATTTCCTTCACAACCGGGACTAAATTGTCACACCCCTCGCTGCATTGCGAAAAAGAACGCACCCGGCAGGAGAGGTCCTGCCGGGTGCTTTCTGTTTCAGCGAAAGGGTCAGATCCCGCCGGCCAGCATCACCGGGCGGCCCAGCCCCTTCTGGATGCGGGCATCGATGCCATAGAGGTCGTCGCGGAACTGGGCGTTGCCGTCGGCGTCGACCCAGGCGGTGACATAGGTGATGCGGACGCCGATCGAATGCACGACGTTGATGAAGATGGTCGAGGTCGTGCTGGCCACCGTGGCGTCCATGCGGGCGCGGTCCCAACCCGGAACGTCGCGCAGCAGGTGGGCGCCCAGAGTGAAGGGATCCTTCACGCGGACGCAGCCCGAGCTATAGGCCCGAATGTCGCGCACAAAGAGTTCCTTCTCCGGCGTGTCGTGCATATAGACCGCATAGTCGTTCTGGAAATTGATCTTCAACCGGCCCAGAGAGTTGCCGGCCCCCGGGCTCTGCTTCAGGCGATAGGGGAAGGCCTTGCTGCGCGGCATCTGCGACCAGTCGATGGTCGCGGGATCGACCGGCTGGCCGTTGGCATAGACGGTGTAGCCATGCGCGGTCAGGTAATTCGGGTCGTTGATCTGCTTCCGCACGATGTCTTCACCGGCATTCCGCGCGGGCACCGTCCAGGGCGGATTGAGCACGACGTTGGAGACCTTGCTCTGCAGCAGCGGCGTCTTGCGCTGGAGACGGCCGATCACCACCGGGGTCGTGAAGGCGAGCGTGCCTTCCTCGAAATAGCGCAGCGTGAATTCCGGAATGTTGACGACGATCCGGGTCGGCCCCAAGTCGTCGAGCTGCTGACGCCGGCGCTCCATGTTGACCAGGATCTGGCCGATCCGGGTCTCCACCGGGGTCGCCATGTCGGCCAGGGTCTCCTTGCCGATGATGCCGTCCGGCTTCAGGCCGTGGCGGAGCTGGAAGCGCTTCACCGCTTCGAGCAGGGCGGGATCATAATGGTTCGGCCGGGCGGCCTCGGTCGCGGCGCCATCGGTCACGGCGAGACGGGCGCGGATGGCGACGATGCGCCCGTCGACGGCACCGGGCGTGATCTTGGGACCGCCGACCTCGACCATGGGCCAGCCGCCGGCCGCCGCGATGGCGCGATATTCGGCGAGCAGGCGTTTCAGCGCGCGATACTCGTCGTCCTGGGGCCCGATGGACGACAGCCCGGCGACCGGGTCCGGCCCGGCGAGGGCGGCGACGGTGACCGCGACGGGATCGACCGCATGGCCGACCTCGCGCATATCGACCGGCAGGCGCACGGTGGCGAGGCGCGCCCCGGCCCGGTCGGCGGCATAGCGCAGCACGGTGTCGGTGAAGAGCACTTCGAAAGTGCCGGTGGCGCCGTCCGCCTGAAGGCTGGCGAGCTGGGCCAGGGGATAGCTGCGGGCGTCCAGGCCCTCGTCCCCGGCCTGGGCGAAGAGATCGGTCAGGGCCGGCACGAAGCTGGCGAAACGGCCGCTTCCC
>JAYSCC010000709.1:0-1653 GCA_041915065.1 Zavarzinia sp. | reverse complement strand
ACATCGAGATGTTCTACAACCCGAAACGCCGTCACGGTTATGCAAACGACGTTTCTCCGGTAGAGTTCGAAAACCAGTATTTCAACCGGCTACAGAGTGTCTAGAAAAGCCGGGGCGATTCAGCCATACTCAGAACCACTTCCACCCAGCCATCCACTGTGGGTCGAACGAACACCCAATTAGGCCCCACGGTTTCTCCCCTAAGCTACAAAACCTGCAACCCGCACCGCTGCCTGGCCCGATTGCAAGCGGTATGTTCGGTATCGAATTCGCGGCACGGTGACGGACGACCGTCGTAAATGGTGCAACTTACGCTCTTGCCGATTTCTCCCGCCAGCGCCACGCAGCGCGACTCGGCGACATCGGTGCCGGCCATGCGGACGATGGCCGGCGTGACCGGAACGGTCATTTCCTTTGGCACGCCAGTTCCCCAGGCGAAAGCGCCGCCAGCCAGTTCGACAGGGTGAAAATCGACGCGGAAGCTGGCGCAGCAGGCGCCGCAAGTCTGGCAGACGTTCATGGCAGGCTCACTTGGCAACGCCACAGCTGGTGGCCGGAGGCGAGGTATTTCTTCTCGAAGGGTGTCATCGGGTCGGCGGTCTGCCACGGTTCGGCGGCGACCGGCTGACCAGTCAGCAGGGTCAGTGCCTGCGCCATTTCCTCGATGTAGATGCGCCAGTTGCTGCGGCACTCGAGTTCGCCGCCCAGTTCGCGCCACACCGGAAATACGGCATGGCCATGCCAGCGCCGGGCGAGATGGCCGATTTTCGGCCACGGGTTCGGGTAGAGGTTGTAGTGACGAGCGAGGCGGGTGCCGTTTTCCGCCAGCAGGCGCCAGAAATCGATCAGGTCGGCGCGGATCAGCAGGGCATTTTTGGGCATTGGGAGCGGTCGACCGCGACTGATGCGGTCGACCGACTGATCGACGCCAAAAACGAAATGCTCGGGGTAGGTCTCGGCGATGCGCTGGGTACTCCAGCCGACACCGCAGCCGGCGTCGAGAATCAGCGGCACGCCGGGCCGCCAGGCGTCGCGGGCGGCCAGCGCGGCGGCGAAGGCTTCCCGGTTGTAGTCGAGGATCGGCTTCCTGAACGGATGCGCGATGTGGCGACGGACGAGTGCTTCGAGATCGCTATGCGGCCCCTCTTGCGCACTGCTGATGAAACGCGAATTTCCGCTCATGCGGCGAGTGGCAGGTCGCCGAGGATGCCGGCGGCGATCAGCGCGGCATCGATGTCATGCGCCGTCTTGATTGGCCGCAGGGTCTGGTAGAGCGCTTCGGCTTCCGGGTAGTTGCGGCGCAGCAGGGCCAGCCACTGCTTGATGCGACCGCCGGCGTGTTCCGCCACCACTTTCCGGCGCACGCCCAGCCAGTAGGCGGCAACGCCGGGTGCAACCTCCGCCCAGCCGCCGGTTTGCTCGCCGCGCACGCGCCGCGACAGCAGCGGGTCGGCGATCGCGCCACGGCCGAGCATGATGTCGGCGCAGCCGGTCGCCAGTTGGCAGTTGCGGAAATCTTCGACGGTCCACACCTCGCCGTTGGCGATCAACGGGATGTCGATGGCGGCGCGCACCCTGTCGATCCATTCCCAGCGTGCCGGCGGGCGATAGCCGTCGAGTTTGGTCCGGCCATGCACGATCAGTTCGTCGATG
>JAYSCC010000708.1:0-1659 GCA_041915065.1 Zavarzinia sp. | reverse complement strand
TTCGCCCACGACGAGGCCGGTGCCGTGGTCGAGCATCACGCCGCGGCCGACCGGCGCGGCCGGATGGATGTCGACGGCGAAGACTTCGGAGCCCCGGCTCTGGAAGAACAGCGCGGCGTCGTGCCGCCCGGCATTCCACAGGTGATGGGCGATCCGATGCATCTGCAGGGCCTGGAAACCCTTGAAGAAGAGGAAGGGATGTGCGGCGCCCTTGACCGCGGGATCGCGCGCCAGGATGGCGGCGAGGTCGGCTTCGGCGGCGCGGGCGATGTCGGGTTCGGTCGCCACCGCTTCGGCCACCAAGTCGGCGACGACATCCCGCGGCGTCATTTCACAGGCCGATTTGTCGGCCAGCATAGCGCCGAGGGCGGCGGCGAAATCCGGTTTGCCCAGGATCCAGTGGCGGGCGAGACGGGTCAGCAGCGGCTCATGGGCGGCGATGGCGGTGGCGTGGTCGACCAGGGCGCGCCACACGTCGTCCGGCGCGCCGGGCCCCCGCGCTTCACGTGAAGGCAGGGGGAAGGGGGCGACACTCTGCACGGATTCGAGCGGCATCATCGGCCTCCGCAGGTGGGCGGTCAGGGCCGATGATAGCGCACAATCTCGCCGTGGCGCGTTTCTTCTGGACGCGCCAGTTCGACGAAGAGGGGCGCCACGTCGGCCGGCTTTGGCAGAAGCTCCTTGTCCTCGCCCGGGAAGGCCTTGGCCCGCATGCCGGTGTCGATCGGCCCCGGCGAGAGCAGGTTGACCCGGAGATTGGTCGAGGCCGTCTCCGCCGCATAGGTCTTGATCAGGGCATCCAGGGCGGCCTTGGAAGTGCCGTAGCCGCCCCAATAGGCCTGGTTCTTCGAGGCAGCCCCCGAGGTCACGAAGATCGCCCGTCCGGCGTCGCTCGCCCGCAGCAGGGGATCGAGCGAGCGGATCAGGCGCCAGTTGGCGGTCACGTTGATCGCCATCAGGCTGTCCCAATCCTTGGGCGGCAGATGGGCGAGGGGCGAGATCAGGCCGAGCACGCCGGCATTGGAGACCAGGATGTCGAGCTTGCCCCAGCGCTGGAAGATGGCGCCGCCGAGCCGGTCGATACCCTCGACGTCCTTGAGGTCGAGCGGCACCAGGGTCGACGGTTTGCCGCCTTCGGACTGGATCAGATCGTCCAGTTCTACGAGCGCGCCCGATGTCCGGGCGAGCAGGATGAGGTCGGCGCCGGCCGCGGCATAGGCCCGGGCGACGGCCCAGCCGATGCCGCGCGACGCGCCGGTGATCAGGGCGAGCCGCCCAGCCAGGGGTTTTGCTTGGGTCATGAAGTCAGCCGGCGGCGCGGCGGCGGCGCGACTGGTCCTCGTCGCCGCCCCAATGGTCGGTCAGGGAGATCGGATAGTCGCCGGTGAAGCAGGCGTCGCAGAACTGGGGGCTGTCCGGGTTGCGGCGGACTTCGCCCATGGCGCGATAGAGCCCGTCCATCGAAATGAAGGCGAGACTGTCGGCCTGGATGAATTTGCGCATCCCCTCGACATCGTGGGTCGCGGCCAGGAGCTGGCTCCGCTCCGGCGTGTCGACGCCGTAGAAGCAGGAATGGGTGGTCGGCGGGCTGGCGATCCGCATGTGCACTTCGGTAGCACCGGCGTCGCGCACCATCTGCACGATCTTGAGCGAGGTGGT
>JAYSCC010000707.1:0-1659 GCA_041915065.1 Zavarzinia sp. | reverse complement strand
GGTCTCCCCTTTATTGGATCATGTGACGTGAAACTGCCGGAAAGGCGTGTAATCCCGGTGGGAATGGCGCCAATAACAGCCTTCCGAATACTGAAAAACTCGACGCCGCGGTAGTAACCCGGTACTCCTGGAACCGGGCCTGATCCAAATAAAGAACTACAGCGAGGAGGGGCCGACAGGACGGAGAGCCTGCGGCCTGGGCAAGGAGGAAAAGCAATGGAGGCCGTCATCCGCGAGTTTCCCGCGGCGGGAAAGATGCCGCCCAATCGCCCGGTCCAGAACGAGGTCGGCCGGTCCTTCCCGGACATCGACGATCTCGCCGCCCGCGTCCGCTTCTGCCCCAAGGTCGGACGGATCTGGCTCGACGACAGCCGGATGGTGCTGCTGCACAACCGTTCGCTCGGCGCCCTTCGCCGCGAACTGATCGAGACCCTGGGCATCCAGGGGGCGCGCGCCCTGATCACCCGAATGGGCTATGCCTCCGGCGCCCAGGACGCCGAAATCGCCGTGAAGGTTCGCGGTGGACGCGATTTCTTCGACTTCTTCACGGTCGGCCCCCAGCTCCACATGATCGAGGGCATCGTCACCGTCGAACCGGTGCGGATCGAGACCGACATCAACACCGGCCGCTTCTACGGCGAATTCCTGTGGCACGACTCTTGTGAGGACGAGATCCACATCGGCGCCTACGGCATCGGCAGCGAGCCGGCGTGCTGGATGCAGATCGGTTATGCCTCGGGCTATACCAGCGTCTTCATGGGCCGGCCCATGCTGTTCCGCGAAGTCGAGTGCCGCTCGATGGGTAATGCCCATTGCCGCATCATCGGCAAGCCGGTGGCGGAATGGAGCGGTGCCGACGAAGACATTCGCTATCTGCAGCCCCACGCCTTCGCCAACAAGCCGAACCAGAGCAAGATCGTCGTCTCGAGCGCCCCGGCCGAGAACCAGGATGCCCCGCCGGCCGAGAGCCGGCCGCCCTCCCAGGGTAAGAATCTGGTCGGCGCCTCCCCCGGCTTCAACGTCGTCTGCCACATGATCGAGAAGGTCGCCGGCACTTCGGCGACCGTCCTGCTGCTCGGTGAATCCGGCGTCGGCAAGGAGATGTTCGCGCAGACCCTGCACAAGATCAGCAACCGCGCAGCCGGCCCCTTTATCGCCGTGAATTGCGCGGCGATCCCCGAACAGCTCGTCGAATCCGAACTCTTCGGTGTCGAGAAGGGCGCCTATACCGGCGCCGTGGTCTCCCGCCCCGGCCGCTTCGAGCGGGCCAACGGCGGCACCCTCTTCCTCGACGAGATCGGCACCCTCAGCCTGGCCGCCCAGGGCAAGCTGCTGCGCGCCCTGCAGGAAGGCGAGATCGAGCGAGTCGGCGATTCCCGCAGCCGCAAGGTCGACGTCCGCCTGGTCGCCGCAACCAACGTGAACCTGCGCGCCGGGGTCGCCGAAGGTACTTTCCGCGAGGATCTGTTCTATCGCCTCAATGTCTTCCCGATCCAGATCCCGCCACTGCGCGATCGCCGGGCCGACATCCCCCTGCTGCTGAACCATTTCCTCGGCTATTTCTGCGACCGCCACGGCAAGTCGCTGACCGGCTTCACGCAGCGCGCGATCACCAGCCTCTATGCCTATCGCTGGCCCGGCAACGTGCGCGAGCTCGAG
>JAYSCC010000706.1:0-1661 GCA_041915065.1 Zavarzinia sp. | reverse complement strand
CCGGCGCCGGCCGCCCCGCCGGCACCTCAGCCCCCCGCGGCCGCGCCGTCGACCGGCGGCTTCCTGGGCGGCCAGATCAAGAAGAACTGACGGGTTCCAAGACCACCGGCGGCGCGCTCTCGATCAGGTGCTGGGCCTCGATCAGGGGCAATTCGTCGAGGCCGAGGCGCGCCGCCTCGGCGATCAGCGCTTCGACCACGCCGAGCGCCCGGCCCAATGCGGCCGCGGGCGCCAAGCCGGAGAGCAGCCCCGCCATCAGCAGGGCGCCGAGCGAATCGCCCAGGCCATGGGGCGGCTCCGCCACCGGCCAGGTGCGGGCGACCTGGGTCCTGCCCCCCATCCGGAGCAGGGTGGTGAGCAGCCCGTCGCCCGCCTCGAAGGATGTCACTACGGCAAGCCCAGGGCCGAGGGCATCCAGCGCCGCCAGGGCCTCCGCCGTGGAGGGCAGCGGCCGCCCGGCCAGGGCTTCCAGCTCGAAATGATTGGGTTTCACGATGTCGGCGAGCGGGATCAGGCGGTCGCGGAAACATTCCAGAATGCCGTCGGCGACATAGGCGCCGCCGTCGCGGTCCCCGATCACCGGATCGACCAGCACCGGTGCCGCCGGATGGACCGCCTTCACCCGCCGGATCGCCTCCGCCGCCACCGCGCCATTGGCCGGCGTACCGAGATAGCCGACGATCACCCCGGCGACCCGCTCCAGCACGCCGATGCGGTCGAGCCCGTCCAGCATCGAGGCCAGAACCTCGGCCGAGATCGCCCCGCCCCCCGGTCGCCCATGCCCGGGATGGGCGGAGAGCAGCACGGTTGGCAGTTCCACGACTTCGAAACCCGAGCGCTGCAACAGGAAGGCCGCCGCCGAATTGCCGACATGGCCGAAGGCGACGCGCGACTGGATCGAGAGCACGAGAGGGGCGGTCATGAGTCCAACCGGAAGAGCAATTGTGGTAGCGTGACCTTATGACGAAGTCCGGCCTCTACGAGCGCGATTTCTACGCCTGGGCGAACGAACAGGCGCGCCTGCTGCGCGAGGGCAAACTCGCCGCCGCCGATATCGAGCATATCGCCGAGGAGATCGAGAGCATGGGGCGGAGCGAGAAGCGCGAGTTGATCAACCGCTTGACCGTGCTTCTGCTCCATCTCCTGAAATGGCAGTACCAGCCTGGTTTTCGGGGCACGAGTTGGCGACTGACGGTCGAAGAACAGCGCTACCGCCTCGACGCCCATATCGCCGACAATCCCAGCCTGAAATCGGTAGTCGTCCCCTCGATGGTCGATGCCTATCGGCTCGCCCTGATCGAAGCCGAGCGGGAAACCGGCTTGCCGCGCCATAACTTCCCCACCGCTTGCCCTTGGAGCTTCGAGCAGGTGATGGACGAGGCGTTCTGGCCGGAGGAGCCGCCGGCCGCCTGACCGGCGCCTCTCGACGCGTCGCCGCAATTTTGCTGCGTTGCGACCTTGCTTGGCGTCGTCGCGCCGCTATAGTCCCGGACATTGCATCATTTTCCGATCGGGCAGGGACTACATGAGCGTCATTCGGCCACGTCGCAGCGTCCTCTACATGCCGGGGGCGAACGCCCGTGCTCTGGACAAGGCGCGCAGCCTGCCGGCCGACGGCCTGATCCTGGACCTCGAAGACGCGGTCAGCCCGGATGCCTAGG
>JAYSCC010000705.1:0-1666 GCA_041915065.1 Zavarzinia sp. | reverse complement strand
AGGCGGCCTCGATATTGCACCACCGGCTTGCCGTTGGAGCGCTCGATGCGGTCGGCCTCGATCTCCTCCAGGCGGGCGATGAGCGACAGCGGCACCGCCTTGGGCTCGGCCCCGCCGGCCCTGAAGATCAGGAGCGAGGTGCGCTCGGCAACGCCGGTGGCGGAAACCACCTCGGTCTGACCGTCCTGGTTCTCGCGCAGCGCCTCGCCGGTCTGCATGGCGAGGCCGTTGGGATCGAGGATCATGATCACACTGCCGTCGCCGAGAATGGTATTGCCCGAGAACAGGGTATTGTTGCGCAGGATGCTGGCGACCGGCTTGACCACGATTTCCTCGGTGTCGAAGACGCGGTCGACGACGATGCCGAAGGTCTGGTTGCCGACCTGGGCGACGATGATGAAGGCTTCGTCCGGCCGCTTGGTGCCTTCCGGCACCATCTTCAGCGTATCGGCCAGGAAGATCAGGGGCAGCAGCCGGTTACGCAGCCGGACGACCGGGGTCCGGTTGATCACCTCGATCCGGTGTTCGGAATCGGGTGTCGCGCGCACCAGCTCGACCACGCCGATCTGCGGCACGGCGAAACGCTCGCCCGCGCATTCGACGATCAGGGCGGAGACGATCGCCAGCGTCAGCGGGATCTTGATCTGGAAGGTGGTGCCCTTGCCGGCCACCGTCTTCAGGTCGATGGTGCCGCCGATCTTCTCGATATTGGTGCGCACCACGTCCATGCCGACGCCGCGGCCCGAGACGCTGGTCACCTTTTCCGCGGTCGACAGGCCGGGGTGGAAGATGTAGCGCCCGAGCTGGGCGTCCGACATCGCTTCCAGTTCGGCCTCGGAGGCATAGCCGCCGGCCACCACCTTGGCCTTGATCTTGGCGAGGTTCAGGCCGCGGCCGTCGTCCGCCACCTGGATGATGATGTGGCCGCCCTCGTGATAGGCGTTCAGGGTGACGCGGCCGGTCTCCGGCTTGCCGGCGGCGCGGCGCTCTTCCGGCGTCTCCAGCCCATGGTCGGCCGAATTGCGCACCATATGGGTGAGCGGGTCCTTGATCAGCTCCAGCACCTGGCGGTCGAGTTCGGTCTCGGCGCCATGCATCTGAAGGTCGATCTTCTTGCGCAGCTCGTGGGACAGGTCGCGCACGATGCGCGGCAGCTTGGCCCAGGCGTTGCCGATCGGCTGCATACGGGTCTTCATCACCGATTCCTGCAGCTCGCTGGTGCACAGCGACAGGCGCTGCAGCGGGCCGGAGAATTCGGTGTCGCCCATGCGGCGGACCATCTGGAGAAGCTGGTTGCGGGTCAGCACCAGTTCCGAAACCATGGTCATCAGGTTTTCGAGGAGGTCGACCGAAACCCGCAGCGTCTGGTTCGCCACCGCGCTCTCGCCGCGCGGCTCGGCATCGGCGGCATGTTCGGCCGGGCGGGGGGCGGGGGGCGCCTGCTGGTCGCGGGCGACCACGGCGGTCGCCGCCGCTTCCTCGTCCGAGAGCAGCGGCGGGGCGCCAGCGGCGATCGCCTCCGGCCCCGGCGCCATCTGAAAGGCGGCTTCGAGTTCGTCCAGGCTGACTTCGCCCGGCTTCGGCGTCCGTTCGGGCAGCACCGCCGGCATGGCGACGACTTCGGCGGCAGGCGCAGGCGCCGGTACCGCTACGGGAGCGGGAGCGG
>JAYSCC010000704.1:0-1669 GCA_041915065.1 Zavarzinia sp. | reverse complement strand
GAGCGGGCGCGGGCTGCCGGCGGCTTTCTGCCAGGTTTCGCTGCCCGGCAGGGCTGCCGGCGGCGGAGGCGGCACCGGGCGCCCTTCGGGCACGGCGCAGAACAACTGGTTCATGACGTCGATCAGCGGGCGAGCACGGTCGTCGGCGAGCTGATAGATCACCGATTTGGCGTCGCGCCGGCTGGTGACGATGCCGGCCTCGCGCAGGATGCCGAGCTGCTGCGACAAGGTCGGCTGGCGGATCGCCAGATCGGCTTCGAGTTCGGCCACCGAACGCTCGCCGTGCAACAGGTGGCAGACGATCATCAGGCGATTCGAATTGGCCAGAATCTTGAGGAATTCCGCGGCTTCGTCGGCCAGGGAGGTGAGGCCTTCGCCCGTCATGACACGCCTCCACGGCCGCCGCGGCCCTTGGCCTTGCCGGGGCCGGCAGCGAAATACCAGTCGGCGGCGCCAGCCTCGGCCCGGCGTCCGCGCGCCTCGTCGAGGGTGAGCGGGGCCGGTTGCAGCGCCGACTCGCCCGGGCGCCAATCGGCCGGGACCGAGCAACCGTCGGAAGCGACGGTGGTCAGGGCGGCGACCAGGCGCAGCAACTCCTCGACCGAGCGGCCGACCGCCATCGGATAATATTGGATCGCCTGGATCACCCCGTCGGGATCGATCACGAAGCAGGCGCGAATGGTCGCCGTGGTGCCGACACCGGGATGCACCATGCCGAAGGCGCGCGAAATCGCCAGCGAGACATCCTCGACGATCGGGAAGGTGATGCGCTGGCCGAATTTCTCTTCGATCGACAGGCACCAGGCGATATGGGCGAACAGACTGTCGACCGAGAGCGCGATCAGTTCGCAGCCGAGCGCCCGGAAACGCTCCTGCGCCTTGGCCAGGGCAACGAATTCGGAGGTGCAGACCGGGGTGAAATCGGCCGGATGGGAGAGCAGCAGGACCCAGCGCCCGCGATAGGCCGAGAGCACCACCTCGCCCAGGGTCGAACGGGCCCGGAAATCGGGGGCCGCCTCGCCGATCAGGGGCATGCGGTCATAGAGATCCAGCGATTCCTCGCCCGATGCCTCGCCCTCGATCACGATCCTGTGTGCCCCTGTACGATTGGGTGGAACCACAGGATCAGCTATAGCGCCTTTCGGCCCTCAATTTCAATATTTCTTAAGTGTTAAGACCGTGCTCACTCGCACATGTCGGCCAGGGCCTCGCGGTCGCGCAGCACGATGTTGCGGGACCGCGGGATGTCGATCAAGCCATTGGCCTGGAGCTGGCTCAGGGTACGCGACACGGTCTCGATGGTCAGGCTCAGATAGTCGGCGATGTCCTGGCGGGTCATCGGCAGCTCGAAGCCGCGGCCGGCGTCGGCCCGTTCCGCCATGTCGAGCAGGAAGCCGGCGACCCGTTCGACCGCCGACTTGTGGCTCAGCATCGCGACATGTTCCTGGCTGCGCTGCAGGCCCTGGACCGCGAGGCGGAACAGGGTGGCGGCGATGTCGCTCTGACGCGCGGCCAATTCGTTCAGGGTGGAGCGGCGCATAACGACGACGGTGGCACCGCCCAGCGCTTCGGCCGAGGCGCGATGCGCAGCCCCCGCCTCGATGCCGAAATATTCGCCGGCGACGTGGAAGCCTTCGACCTGCCGGCGGCCGTCGCGCAGGATGCGGTA
>JAYSCC010000703.1:0-1676 GCA_041915065.1 Zavarzinia sp. | reverse complement strand
ATGTCGGCCACCTGGGGCTGGAAGACCTGACCGATCCGCGTTTCTCCCCGCTCCGCCACAAGGACCTGAGCAAGCTCGCCACCGCCCATGTCATCGTCGCCGGCTTCGATCCCCTGCGCGACGAGGGCTTGGCCTATGCGGACGCTCTGCGTGCCGCCGGGGTCGCCGTCACCACGGCCGAATATCCGGGCCTGATCCACGGCTTCTGCTCGATGTCGGGCGTGATCGAGGCCGGCCGCACCGCCTTGGTCGAGGCCGCGGCCCGTATGAAGGAAGCCTTCGCGAAAGCCTGATCAGGGTCAAAGCGCGGTCAGGGGCGTGGCGCCCCCATCAAGGCGGGGCGCTCACGCTTCATGATCGCGCTGATCTGGTCGATCGCGGCGCGCAGACGGGGGGCATGGCGAAGCTCGCGGTGCACGGCGAGCCAGACTTCGCGCAAGGGACAGGCGCCGGGCGCGGTCAGCCGGGTCAAGCCGGCGTCGTCGCCGATGAAACAGGGCAGCAGGGCGACGCCGAGCCCGGCCCTCACCGCCTCGAGCTGGCCGAGCGTACCGTCGACCCGGAGTGCCGGCCGGGCGCCGCGGGCCAGATGGGCGAACCACTGCGCATCGGGCGAGCCGGACAGTTCGGGCGGCGGGCCGATGGCGTCGCAGCCGGCGAAAGTGCCGGGGGCCGGCGAACGCCGTTCCTCCGGATCGAGGCCGGCAGCGAGGACATAGCGAGGTGCGGCATAGACCGCGAAGGCGACGAAGGCGACGCGGCGGACGAAAAGCTCCGCTTGGTCCGGCAAGGCGAAGCGAAGCGCGATGTCACTGTCTCGCCGGGCCAGCACCGGCGGCCGCTCGTCCGAGACGAGTTCGATCGAGAGCCCGGGATGGCCGGAGACGAAGGGCGCCAGGCGCGAGGCCAGGAAGGGCGCGATCAGCAATTCAGGCGCCGAAAGACGCAGCACGCCTTCGAGCGGCGTCGGCCCGCCGGAGAGTTCGACAGAAAGCTCGGCCATGGTGCCGGCCATATGCTCGGCCGCGGCGACCACCCTCGCCCCCGTCTCGGTCGGCAGCAGGGCGTTGCCCTGGCGTTCGAACAGGGGCCGGCCGACCGCCGATTCGAGCGCGGCCAGACGTCGCCCCATGGTCGACTGGTTCAGTCCCAAGGCTCGGCCGGCCGCGGTCAGCGTGCCGTGGCGGGCGATCGCCAATGCGATCTTGAGGTCGTCCCAGTCGTGCATGACCCTATATGAAAACGAATCGTGCGGGGGAGGATAGCACCATGGCATCACGACTGTTCGACATGACCGGTAAGGTGGCGGTGGTCACCGGTTCCAGCCGCGGCATCGGCCGCGCCATCGCGATCGAGCTGGCCCGGGCCGGCGCCTCGGTCGTGATTTCCAGCCGCAAGGTGGACGCCTGCGAGAAGGTCCGGGCCGAAATCGCAGCCGAGGGCGGCACGGCGATCGTAGTGCCCTGCAACATCTCGTCCCGCGACGATTGCGAGGCCCTGGTGCGCAGCGCGGTGGCCGCCTTCGGCCGGTTGGACGCACTGATCTGCAACGCCGCGGTGAACCCCTATTTCGGCTCGATCGCCGATGTGCCCGAAGCCGCCTTCGACAAGATCATGGCCTCCAACGTGAAATCGAACCTGTGGCTGTGCCAGCTCGCCCACCCGGCCCTGGCAGA
>JAYSCC010000702.1:0-1678 GCA_041915065.1 Zavarzinia sp. | reverse complement strand
AGGTCCAGGGCGCAGAAGACGCCGATCATCAGCGTCTCGAGCACCAGGAAGGCGACCATATATTCCTTCACCCGGGTGTGGATGACGTCCGACGCCAGGATGCACATGGGCATCAGGAAGGTCGTCAGGATCACGAACAGGATCGAAATCCCGTCGACACCCATGTGATAGGTGATCGAGTCGCCGATCCAGGCGTGCCGCTCGACGAACTGGTATTCCGCCGTCGCATTGTTGAAGCCCGCCCACAGGATGAGCGAGACCAGGAAGGTCGCGATCGTGGTGATCAGCGCGATCGAGCGGATATTCTTCTCGACCGCCTCACCCTCGCCCTTCACGAGCAGGATGAGCAGAGCACCGACGAGCGGCAGGAAGGTGGTGACCGAGAGTATCGGCCACCCTTGGGCCAGGTCCGCGATCATGGCGTCACGCCCATCCGATAGACATACCAGGAAACGAAGGCCGCCACGCCGATCAGCATGACGAAGGCATAGTGGTAGACGTAGCCGGACTGAAGCCGGACCGCCCGCCGGGCGACGTCGAGCACCCGGGCGGAAACGCCGTCGGGACCCAGGCCGTCGATGATCTTGCCGTCACCGCCCTTCCAGAACAGCCGGCCGATGGCCCGCGCCGAGCGGACGAAGACGAGATCGTAAAGCTCGTCGAAGTACCACTTGTTCAGGAGGAAGGCATAAAGCTCGCGGTTGCTCTTGGCCAGCGCCACCGGGATCTTCGGCTTGGCGATGTAGAAGAGCCAGGCGAGCCCGATGCCGGCGACCGAGAGCACCAGCGGCAGCAGCTTGGCCCATTCGGGGATATGTTCCGCCGCTTCGAGCACCTTGTTGGCCTCGCCGGTGAAGATGGCGCCCTGCCAGAAGGCTTCCTGCCCCGCCCCCACGAAACCGTTGAAGAAGACGATACCGGAGAGCACGGCGCCGACCGCGAGCAGGCCCAGCGGAATGGTCATCACCAGCGGGCTCTCGTGCGGGACATGGCCGTGACCGTGGTCGTCATGACCATGGGCGGCATGGCCGTGATCGTCGTGGCCCCAGCGCTTCTCGCCGTGGAAGGTCATGAAGAGCAGGCGCCAGGAGTAGAAGGCGGTCATCATCGCGGCCAGCGTACCCAGCGCATAGGCATAGTTGCCGACGCCCGAGCCCGCCGCGAAGGCCACTTCGAGGATCGTGTCCTTCGAGTAGAAGCCCGCGAAAATCGGAATGCCGGCCAGCGCCAGGTTGCCGATCCACATCACCACATAGGTGAACTTGATGTACTTCCAGGTGCCGCCCATGTTGCGCATGTCCTGCTCGTGGTGCATCGCATGGATGACCGAGCCGGCGCCCAAGAACAGCAGGGCCTTGAAGAAGGCGTGGGTGAACAGGTGGAAGATCGCCGCCTGATAGGCGCCGACGCCCGCGGCGAAGAACATGTAGCCGAGCTGCGAGCAGGTCGAATAGGCGATCACGCGCTTGATGTCGTTTTGCACCAAGCCGACGGTCGCCGCGAAGAAGGCGGTCGAGGCACCGACGATGGTGACGACTTCGAGCGCGATCGGCGCATGTTCGAAGAGCGGCGAGCAGCGTGCGACCAGGAAGACACCCGCCGTCACCATGGTGGCGGCATGGATCAGCGCCGAGACCGGGGTCGGGCCTTCCATCGCGTCCGGCAGCCAGGTGTGCAA
>JAYSCC010000701.1:0-1685 GCA_041915065.1 Zavarzinia sp. | reverse complement strand
ACAAGAACGCCTGGTTCATGGAGGAAGCCTGGGTCGACCAGTGGCTTGACGAGAATTTCCGCGAGTTCAAACAGGCCCAGCGCCCGAACCGTCCGCTCCGGGACGAGGATTTCCCCCATGCTTGCGAGCATTGGGCGCGCTACCTGACCTTCCTCGCCCTGATCGATGCGGCCGAGATCCTGCCCCGGGTGCGCTTGATCGATACGCTGTCCGAGGCCGGGCGTCATATCCCGGTCGAGGTCGACCTGGTGCTCGACATCGGCAATTCCAGGACCTGCGGCATCCTGATGGAATCCCATGCCGACGACCGCATGGATCTGAACGATTCCTATGTCCTCGAACTGCGTGACCTCGGGCATCCCGAACAGGCTTACGGCAAGCCGTTCGAGAGCCGGGTCGAATTCGCCCGCGCGAGCTTCGGCAAGGAGGCGGCGTCGCGCCGTTCGGGCCGGGCCAATGCCTTCTGGTGGCCGAGCCCGGTCAGGATCGGGCCCGAGGCCATGCGGCTCGCCGGCGATGCCCTCGGCAACGAGGGGGCGACCGGCCTTTCCAGTCCCAAGCGTTACCTCTGGGATACCAGGCCGCTGGCCCAGGGGTGGCGCTTCAACGGCCTCGGCCCTGACGGCGTCACCACCGAGCCGCCGGTCTCCGGCCCGGTCATGGGCCTGATGACCGAAGAGGGCGAGGTGCTGCGGCAACTGCCACCGGGGCGGGGGCAGCCGGCGGTCCGGGCCAAATTCTCCCGCTCGGCGATCTACAGCCTGATGCTGGCGGAGATCCTGTTCCAGGCACTGGCCATGATCAATGCGCCGGAAATCCGTCTGGCCCGCCGCCACGGCGACGTGCCGCGCCGGCTTCGCCGGATCGTGCTGACCATGCCACCCGCCATGCCGGTCGCCGAACAGCGGATCATGCGCCGCCGGGCGGAAGCCGCGGTCAAGCTCGTGTGGGACCTGATGGACCAGGCCGCGGCCGACGGCCGCCTGCCGCCGGAACCCGCCGTGGTGCTCAATCTCGACGAGGCTTCGGGCACCCAGCTCGTCTATCTCTATACCGAGATCACGCAGAAGTTCCGCGGCGACTACGGCGCCTTCTTCGCCTTGAAGGGCAAGATCCGCGACGGCGAGGGTTACGGGGCGGAAGCGGCCTTGCGCATTGCCTCGATCGACATCGGCGGCGGCACCACGGACCTGATCGTCACCACCTATACGGTCGAGGGCCAGCGGGCGATCAACCCGACCCAGAATTTCCGCGAAGGCTTCAAGCTCGCCGGCGACGACATCCTGGCTGCGGTGATCGAGCGCCACATATTGCCGGCGATCGGCGCCGGCCTCGCGGCGGCCGGCGTCGCCGATCCCTCGGCGCTCTTGAAGAAGCTCTTCTCCGGCAATCGCGGCTCGGAGACCGAGCTGGAACGCCACCTGCGCCGCCAGTTCGTCGCCCAGGTGCTGGAACCGGCCGGGCTATCGCTGCTCCATGCCTACGAGCAGGGCGGGGCGGGGCCGCAGGTGGGGGTGGAGACGCGCCGCCTCGACCAGGTCTGGGACCGCGGATTGCCGCCGTCGGGCCGCGTGCTCGCCTTCTTCGCTCGGGAAGCCGGGGATTACGGCGCGAGCGGCTTCGACCTCGCCGCTGTGCCGGTGGAGATCGACCTCGCCGCGATCGAGGCGACCGCCCTCGGCGTC
>JAYSCC010000700.1:0-1688 GCA_041915065.1 Zavarzinia sp. | reverse complement strand
TCGATGGTGCGGATCTCGTCGTCGCTGAAATGGGCGTGCAGCAGGGGCTGGGTCACCGTCTCCTCGACATGCATATGGGCGAAGTCTTCCGCGACGAAGGCGGAAAAGGCGAGATAGAGGGCATGGGCCGCCGCCGCGCGGGCCTCGGCCGGCGCGCTCTCCAGGGCGGCGATCATCTCCGCCAACTGGTCGAAGCGCAGCAGGTGGTGGCCGTGCTGATCTTCGAGCACGCGGGCGGCGCCGGGGGCGCGGGCTTCGAGGGCGCCGTGCAGATGGCGTTCCTCATGGTCGAGATGCGCGCGCCCGAGGGCGAGCTGGGCCCTGAGATCGGCGCAGAGTGCCGCTCGCTGAGCCTCGTCGCCGGCATCGCAATTGCCGAGGCGGAGCAGGAGCCCGGTCGAGCCGAAGCGGAGCGCCTTGTGAATGGGACCATAGAAATCGTGACGGGCAGACATCGGAACCTCCTTGTTCGTCGATGTCCATCCAGATAGTCCCCTGCCCGGGCCGAGGCTTCCTAAATGCTTCCTAAGCCCTGTTCGTTTTTCCTAAATTGCTCCTATCGGGATTGGCCGGAGGGGGAGCCTTGATCGACGACAGTATCGCCGGCTTCGCGGAAGGCCCGGTCATGACCATTCTGGCCTCGCGCGACGGCGCCCTTCTGCCGGCGATCGGCCGGGGCCTGGGCAACCGGCGCGCCCCCGGCGGGCTGATGGATACCATGGTCTCGGCCGCACAATGGCCGCGCCTTGTCGCCAATCTGACCCCCGGGGCGCCGGTCGCGGTTACCGTGGTCAAGCCGGACGATTACCGGACCTATCAGTTGAAGGGCACGGTCGCGGCCCTCGATCCGGCCGAAGCCGCGGATCACGATTGGTCGCAGGCCTATCGCCGCCAGGTCGGCGCGGTGCTGGCCGGGCTCGGGGTGACGCCGGGGCAAATTTCCTTCTGGATGGGCGATGCTGACCTGATGCGCCTTCGCTTCCGCCCGGCCGACGTCTTCGTGCAGACCCCGGGACCGCGCGCCGGCAGCCTGCTGGAAGGTGCGCCGTGAGCGGGCGCCGCTTGCGCGATCTCGCCGCCTGTTTCGAAGGCGTGATCCCCTCGATCATCGCCACGGTCGACGGCATGGGCGTGCCCAATATCTCCTACCTCTCCCACGTCCATTACCTGGACGACGGCCATGTCGCGCTGTCGAACCAGTTCTTCAGCAAGACCGCGGCCAATGTCCGGGCCGGTGGGCGGGCGTCGCTGATCGTGGTCGACGGGCGGAGTGGCGAACAATTCCTGCTCGAAATCGCCTTCGTCGAGGCGAAGAGCTCGGGCCCCCTGTTCGAGCGCATGGCGCTGCACCTCGAAGCCATGTCGGCGCAGCAGGGCATGGCCGGGGTGATGGCGCTCCGCAGTGCCGACGTCTACCGCGTGCTGGCCTGGGAACCGGTGCCGGCGCCGGGTTCCGCCCTGTGGTCGCCAGCGTCGCCGGGGCCGGACGCAGCCGACCGCCTGGCCGCCAGCACCAGGCTCGCTGCCGAAATCGCCGCCTGCCGCGACGCCGATGCCATGATCGACCGCGTGCTCCTGGGCATGGCGGAGGAATTCGGCATCGCGCACATGATGGTGCTGATCCCGGACGAGGACGGCGGCCGGCTCTCGGTGATGGCGAGCCGGGGCTACGACACCCTCGGCATCGG
>JAYSCC010000699.1:0-1693 GCA_041915065.1 Zavarzinia sp. | reverse complement strand
CTCCCGGTCGATCAGGAAGTCGTCCGGCCGCTCGATCGCGGTCTCGTCCCGGTTGCCGGAGCAGTACCAGAGCACGACCTTCTGGCCCTTCTTGATCTGCCTGCCCTTGAACTCGAAGTCCTGGGTCGCGGTCCTGCGCATGTGGGAGAGCGGGGTCTGCCAGCGGATCACTTCGGAGATCATGCTGGGGATCAGGCTGCGGTCGGCCCGGAGCTTGGCGTATTCGGCCGGGTTCTGGTTGAGGGCGACGACGCCGCCGGAAATCGAATTCCGCGTCGTGTCGTTGCCGCCGACGATGAGCAGCATGATTGTGGGCCAGGAGGGAGATGAAGTCGAACTTCGGCGGCCGGGCAGCGCGCTCGTGCCACAGCTTGGTGAAATAGGCCAGGCATTCCATCAGCACGCGGTGGCGCTCCGCCATGTCGGCGGCGACGCCCACGGCATCGGACGAAGTCGAGATGTCCGACCAATAGGGCAGCAGATAGCGGTCTTCGAAGGGCACGTCGAAGAGGGTCGCCAGCATCTGGGTGGTCAGTTCCTTCGAGACCCGCTCGACCCAATTGAAGGTCTCGCCCTTGGGCAATCCATCCAGGATGGCGCCGGCGCGGGCGCGGATCAGGTCCTCCATTTCGGCGAGGCGGGTCGGGCCGACCGCGGGCGAGGCCGCCAGGCGCTGCTGGTCGTGCTTCGGCGGGTCCATGGCGATGAACATGGGCGGCTCGAAACCGTCGGTCGCGTCGCCGATGATGATCGACGGGCTCGACGAGAACACCTTGGTATTGGTCTCGACCGCCACGATGTCGTCGAAGCGGGTGATCGACCAGAACGGGCCGAACGGGCTGTCGGCCACGAAATGGATCGGGTCCTCCTCGCGCAGGCGGCGGAAATAGGCGCCGTGCACATTGTTCAGGAACAGTTCCGGCCGGCTCGGATCGAGGGTCTCGATCGGCAGGTCATAGGGGTCCGGAATGGCGGGAATCCGAAGAGAAAGCGCAGCCTGGGCCATGATGTCCTCCCTGTTTTCATTTTTATGCTAGGGTTTATACCCTAATAATTCCCACTTGCCAATGGCCGAGCCGGCGACTTGCCCGCCGGCCGCCGAAAAGGCAGGATGCGCCCCGAAGGAGAAATGCCATGGCGCAAGAACCGATCGAAACGAGGCGGAGCGGACCGAGCTGTTCGGTAAACGGCGACTGTGCCGATGCGATCGATCCCGCGCGCCGCATCGCTTTCTGGGGCGGCCTGTTCGGCGCCCTGATCGGCCTTCTGATGCTGCGCAATTTAAGCGGGCCGGAATATGGCTTCGAACAGGTGACGCTCTACGCCCTGGCCACGGTGCCACCCTTCGCCCTCTGGGGCCTCACGCTGGTCATCGCTCAACGCCTGATCGCGCGCCGGAGCGCGAAACAGAGCCGCTGACCGGGCCGAACTCCATCAGCCCGGTGCCGGCAGTTCGTCCAGCCGGCGTTGCAGAAATCGCTTCTCGGCCGCCTGGCGGGTGAGGGCGAGAGCACGCCGATAGGCCACGCGCGCGGCTTCGACACGGCCGAGGCGCCGGAGCAGATCGGCCCGCGCGGCGTGGACATGAACATAGCGGTCGAGAGCGCCGCCGGACGTCGCTATCGCATCGATCGCGGCGAGGCCGGCCTCCGGCCCGTCGCGCATGGCCAGGGCGACGGCGCGGTTGAGAGCG
>JAYSCC010000698.1:0-1694 GCA_041915065.1 Zavarzinia sp. | reverse complement strand
AGGCGCTGACCGGCGCCGACGACGGCGAGCTGTTTCTCGAGTATGCCCAGTCCGAATCACTGGCCTTCGACGACGGCCGCCTGAAGTCGGCCAGCTTCGATACGTCGCAGGGCTTCGGGCTCCGCGCCGTCTCTGGCGAGGCGACCGGATTTGCCCATGCCGCGGAGCTTTCGGAAGAGGCGATCGCCCGTGCCGCCCGCACCGTGAAGGCGGTCGCCCAGGGGCACGGCGGGGTCATGGCCGCGCCGCCGCCGGGCACCAACGCCAAGCTCTATGTCGAGGACAATCCGCTCTCGGCCGTGCCCTTCGAGGCGAAGACCAGGCTCCTCGCCGAGATCGACGCCTATGCCAGGGCGCGCGATCCCCGGGTGAAACAGGTCTCGGCCTCGATCTCCGGTTCGTGGCAGGTGGTCGAGATCGTGCGCGCTTCCGGCCTTCGGGTGCGCGACGTGCGGCCGCTGGTGCGCCTCAATGTCTCGGTCGTGGTCGAGGACGGCGGCAAGCAGGAGGCGGGCAGTTATGGTGCGGGCGAGCGCGGCTTCCTGACCAAATACATGGACCCGGCCCATTGGCAGGGCGCGGTGGACGAAGCGTTGCGCCAGGCCCTGGTCAATCTCGACGCCGTGCCGGCGCCGGCCGGCGAAATGCCCGTGGTGCTGGGCGCCGGCTGGCCCGGCATCCTGCTGCACGAAGCGATCGGCCACGGCCTCGAGGGCGATTTCAACCGCAAGAAGACATCGGCCTTCTCCGGCCTGATGGGCACCCAGGTGGCGGCCAAGGGTGTCACCGTGGTCGACGACGGCACCCTGCCGGGCCGGCGCGGTTCGCTCACGGTCGACGACGAGGGCACGCCGACCAACCGCACCACCCTGATCGAGGACGGCATCCTGGTCGGTTACCTTCAGGACCGGCTGAACGCCCGCCTGATGGGCGTGAAGCCCACCGGCAACGGCCGGCGCCAGTCCTATGCCCACAGCCCGATGCCGCGCATGACCAACACGATCATGCTGGGCGGTACCGCGACCAGGGACGAGATCGTCTCGAGCGTGAAGCAAGGCCTTTACGCCGTGAATTTCGGCGGCGGCCAGGTCGACATCACGTCCGGCAAATTCGTCTTCACCTGCACCGAAGCCTACCGGATCGAAAACGGCCGGATCGGCCCCGCGGTGAAGGGCGCCACCCTGATCGGCAATGGCCCGGACTGCCTGACCCAGGTCCGTGCCGTCGCCAACGACATGGCGCTCGACCCCGGCATCGGCACCTGCGGCAAGTCGGGACAGGGCGTGCCGGTCGGCGTCGGCCAGCCCACTCTGCTGATCGACGGGCTGACGGTCGGCGGTACCGCGGCCTGACATCGTGTTGCGCCACGCCGCCGCCCTGGCGGCGCTGGTCGCAGCCGACCCCCTGCGCCGGTCGGTTCTGGACCAGGTCCGCCGCCTGGGCCTGCCGCAGGCCTGGGTCGCGGCCGGTTTCGTGCGGAACCTGGTTTGGGACCATCTGCATTGTCGCCCGCCCGTCTTGATCGGCGACATCGATGTCATCTGGTTCGATCCGGCCCGGACCGACCCGGCGGAAGACAGCGCCGCCGAAGTGCTCCTGGCGCAGGCCATGCCGGGCCTCGCGTGGTCGGTGAAGAACCAGGCCCGCATGCATATCCGGAACGGCGATGCGCCCTATGCTTCCGCCCTCGATGC
>JAYSCC010000697.1:0-1694 GCA_041915065.1 Zavarzinia sp. | reverse complement strand
AACGGCGCCGCATCACCTTGCCGCGCCTGCTCTTCGCCCTCGGCATCCGCCATGTCGGTGAGCGGAACGCCAGCCTGATCGCGCGTTTCTTCGGTTCGGCCGAAGCGCTCGCCGAAGCCTGCCTGACCACCGAGGAACGCCGCGCCCAGGCGCTCGAAGAATTGCAGACGGTCGACGGCCTCGGCCCGATCGTGGTCGAAGGCTTCGGCCAGTTCCTGGCCGAACCGCATAACGACGCCACCCTGCGCGATCTCCTGTCCCTGCTCGACGTCCTGCCGCCCGAGGCCCGCGCCAGCGACAGTCCGGTCGCGGGCAAGACCGTGGTCTTCACCGGGACACTCGAACGCATGACCCGGGACGAGGCCAAGGCGCGCGCGGAATCGCTGGGCGCCAAAGTCTCCGGCTCGGTCTCCAAGAAGACCGATATCGTGGTCGCCGGCCCCGGCGCCGGCTCCAAACTGGCCAAGGCCGCCGAACTCGGCGTCCAGGTCATGAGCGAAGAGGAATGGCTCGCCCTGATCGAAGGGTGAGGGACCTCAGCCGTCGTGGCCGCTGCCGGTGCCGAGCAGGACGCCGGAAATGCCGGCCGAACCCCAAATATAGACCGGGTGCAGCATGACCGCGGCGCGGAGCCGGGTCCAGGCCGCGGCATCTACCGCCGGCACCGCCGTCCGCCCGGCCTGATAGGCCGCCAGCAGGAGATCGGCGACCCCGCCCGCGGTGGCATGGGGCTCGGCGTTCCAGCGCGGGTGGCGCAGCCCGGTCATCCGGAAATAGAGAGCATCGACGACATAGGCCGCCGCTTCGTCCTCGTTGTCGGTCACCTGGGTCCGGGTGACGTCGAAGACGGCATGGGTGCATTCGTGCAGCAGCAAGCCCTGTTCGGTCCGGCCCAACAGGGGGGCGACCCGCAAGGTGTTCGGCGTCCCCGACTGATATTGTCCGCCGACCCCGGGCGGGAAGGTGTTGGTGATCTGAAGGCTGACCGTGCCCGCCTCGATTGCCCGGGCGACCCGGTGGAACGAGGCCGGTGCGATCGTGACCGTGCCCTTGCCCTGCAGGAAAGGGAAGGTGAAGCGAATCCTGGACACCACCTGCCCGCGGAGCAGGGCCAGCACATCGTCGCGCGCAGACATGACGGCATGGTCCTCCGGCCGAACGGATTGACCGCTCTCGTCCCGTCGGATCGGCGAGGTCGCTCGGCAGACGCCCCGCCCGGGCGGTGACGACAGGTTCGTTCATGGATCGCGGCGGCGGCCCCTGCACGGCCGGCACCCCGCAGCCATGAAACGCCTCGCCCGCGCCGCCGTAAAGCACAATCAGATGATGATTCTGATGACGCCCGGGTTGTGCTCCGGCCCCGGGGAAGGGGGGCCGTCGTCGCGGCGACGCGCATTCCCTCAAGCAGAGATTTCTCGGGGCCACGGACCGGTTGGGCCTTCAGGCGATCGCAGGTGACGCCGGTCGGGCCGGCGCCTATCCTGCTCCGAAGTTCGGAGGAGAAGAACGATGCGTGCTGCCGCCCCGCTAGCCGCCACCTTTGCGGCCGCCCTCCTGCTCGCCGCCTGCCAGGGCGTGGCGGACGAGGAGGTGGGCCTCGCCGGGAGTCACTGGCGCCTGGCCGAGCTTCAGCCGGGCGGTGGCGGCGCGCCCTTGCGGCCCGACGATCCGGCGAAATACGAAATGCAGTTCGG
>JAYSCC010000696.1:0-1704 GCA_041915065.1 Zavarzinia sp. | reverse complement strand
CCAAGCGGCGGCGGATCCAGGCGACCTCGGACAGGTCGGGCTGGCCGCGGAACAGGGTCCCGGCCGCCACCGGCGCCTCGACCGAGAGCACCGAGCCGGCGGTGACCCGGGCGACCGGGCGGCCGTCGGGAAACAGACCGGCGGTCAGGGCCTCGACATCGCCCACGGCGTTGGACAGCAGGTCGACCTGGTCGAAGCCGCCGTAGTTGGCGAGCGCGCGGTAGAGCTGGAGGTTGGCGACGTCCTTGCCGAACGGATTCTGGCCCAACCCCAACCGGCCGGGCGGATGATAGATCGCCAGACGTGACGCCACTTTATCCTCGTTCGCGGACCTGCTGCGACTCAGGTCCGAATAGGCTCTCCCCGCAGAGCGACAAACTGTGAGGTTTGCGGCGGAAGGGCAATGACTGTTGCGACCCGCCATACAAAGACGGGGCGGCCCCCAGGCCGCCCCGCATACGGCTTCAATCGAACGCCGCGCCCCGGCCGACGTCAGAACTGGTACTTCAGGCCGAGCAGCACCGACCAGGTCGAGGCGTCGGGGTTGACGGTCGGCACGAGGATGCTGGTCGAGACGTTCGAGTAGCGATAGGCGGGACAGGCCGGAGTGTTGGCCCCGAGCGCGGCGCCGGTGGCGTCGGCGCACTGGACGCTGACGATGCGGCCGCCGGCCCGGCTATCGGAATATTCCTTCACCACGCCCCAGCTCTTGGACAACAGGTTGCCGATGTTGGCGACGTCCAGGGTGAGCAGGATCCGGTTACCGGGAATGCCTACCGGGATCGGAATCTCCTGGGCGAGCTGCAGGTCGAAGCGATTGACGATGGGGTTGTCGCCGAAGCCCTTGGGCACGATCCCGCCCTGCGGCAGGCCGAACTGGTTGACGATGGCCTTGAAGCGGTCGAGCGAGGTCTGGCTGTCGAAGAAGACGGTCGTGGCGCCGGTGTCGAACCGCAGCGGGTTCGCGGCGTTGGCGGTCGCAAGCTGGGGAATGAAGGCCAGGGAGTCGGTGCGGTTCACCCCCAGCACCGGGCCGCGCCCCGAAGCGACGTCGGCCATCAGGAAGTTGATCGGCCGACCGGCGCGAACGTCGCCGAACAGGGTGACGCGGGTCGTGTAACCCTTGAAGAAGTCGTGCCGGTAGGACAGGTCCATCTTGAAGGCGTTGGCGATCTCGTTGGCGGCGCGACCCTTGACCGAAGCGTTGGGATCGAGCGCCGTGTACTGGTTGCCGTAGTTGCCGTCGTCGGTGGTGGCGAATTCGGGCAGGCCGCCATAGAGCGAGCTCTTCTGCAGGGTGTAGGCCAGTCCCACGCCCAGATCGCCGAAATCCTTCCGCGCGGAGATCGCGAAGGTGCGGCTCCAGGATTCCTGGCCCGGATTGTAGGCCTGGATGTCACGGGTGCTGCCCAGATTGACCAGGTCGGTGTTGGCCGAGACCGGCAGGCCCGCCGCGGCGCGGGCGGCGGCGGTCATGTTGAGGCCGTCGTAGCGAACCCGGCCGTCGGGGGTGAGCTGCTGGACGCCGTTGATGGTCAGCGGCCGGGCGCGGATGTCGCGGAAGGCCAGGCCCGTTTCGCTGCGCACATAGACGGCGTCGAGGCCGAAGCGCACGCCCCAGGCGGTCTTGCGCACCGAGATGTTGGCCTTCCAGTCGGTCGGCATGTCGAAGCCGGGCGCCAGGGAATTGGTCTCGGCGGTGCG
>JAYSCC010000695.1:0-1714 GCA_041915065.1 Zavarzinia sp. | reverse complement strand
CATGTCTTCAACCACCAGGCCCACCACCGCGGCCAAGCCCACGCACTGCTGACCCGGCTGGGCCGGCCCAGCGCCGAGATCGATTTCCTGTTCTTTCTGCGCCGGGCCTGATCAGGCCGCTGCCACCGCCTTCAGGAAGGACTCCCGTTCCGCCAGCGCACCGGCCGGCGGGGCGGCGCTGGCGACGCCCATCTCCTTCAGGACCGCGGCCACGGCGGCCACCACCCGGTCGACCACGGCAGCATCGAAACGCCCGATGGTGCCGACGCGGAAACTCTCCACCACGGTGAGCTTGCCCGGATAGAGGATGAAGCCCCGCTGCTTCATCCGCTCGTAGAAATCAGCAAAGCGGAAGGCGGGATCGGCCGGGCAGAAGAAAGTGGTGATGATCGGCGACAGCCAGCGGTCGGCCAGCAGGGTCTCGAAGCCGAGCGCCCGCATGCCGGCGATCAGGTGGTCGCGATTATTGGCATAGCGCGCGCCCCGGGCGGCGACGCCGCCTTCCGCCTCGAATTCGTCGAGCGCGGTCAGGAAGGCGGCGACGGCATGGGTCGGCGGGGTGAAGCGCCATTGGCCGGAACGTTCCATCTCCGCCCATTGGGCGTGGATGTCGAGGCTGAGGGAGTGCGCATTACCCTGCGCCGCCGCCAGTACGTCCGTCTTGGCCAGCACGAAGCCGAAGCCCGGCACGCCCTCGATACATTTGTTGGCGGAGGAGACCAGGGCATCGAAGCGGATCGCCGAAGGCTCGACCGGCACCGCCCCGAAGGCCGACATCGAATCGATCAGCAAGCGCCGCCCGGCCGCTTCGACCGCCGCTGCGATCTCGGCCAGCGGGTTCAGGATGCCGGAGCTGGTCTCGCAATGAATGGCGACGACATGGGTGATCGCCGGGTCTTCGGCCAGGATCGCGGCGATTTCGCTGCCGCGCGGCGGCAGATAGTCGCCCTTGTCGAGGAGGCGGCAGGCCCGGCCCATCTGGCCCAGCGTCTTGGCGGCGCGCAGCCCATAGGCGCCATTGGCGAGCACCAGGGCCTTGCCGTCCCGCGGCACGAAAGTGCCGAGCATGGCCTCGACGCAATAGGAGCCGGAGCCCTGCATGGGCACGCATGCATAGTCGCCGGCACCGATGCCGAGCAGGGCGAGCAGGCGGCGGCGCAGGCTCGCGGTCATGGCCCGGAAATCACCGTCCCAACTGCCCCAGTCGCGCAGCATGGCCGCCTTCACACTGTAGGAGGTGGAGAGCGGCCCCGGCGTCAGCAGCCAGGGCTCGCCCAGGCGGGGATCTTCGAACGGGGGAAAGCCGGCAGACATGGAAACTCCTCGGTCCAGCAAGGACCCTACTGAGGCGGCAGAAGCGGCGCCGGGTCGAGCTGGAGCCCGTACCAGGCGACGCCGAAATGAAGATGCGGGCCGGTCACCCTACCGGTCTTGCCGGACAGGGCGATGACATCGCCGGCCGAAACATGCTGGCCCGGATGCACCCGGACCTCGGAGAGATGGGCATAGAGGGTCTGCACCCCGGCGCCATGGTCGATGATCACGGTGCCGCCGGTGAAATAGAGATCCGGCTCGGCCAGGCTGACCGTGCCGGATGCCGCGGCCGCCACCGGCGTGCCCACCGGCACCGCGACATCGAGGCCGAGATGCGGCTGCCGCGCCTCGCCGTTCAGGATGCGCTGGCTGCCGTAGATCCCGGAAATCCGCCCCTTGG
>JAYSCC010000694.1:0-1728 GCA_041915065.1 Zavarzinia sp. | reverse complement strand
GAATTCCTCGCGGAAATCATAAGCGCCGGCCTTGAAGGCTTCGAACTGAATGTCGCGGTCGCGGTAGTAGTCGACCCGGACCCGGTCGAAATTGTAACGCCCGGCATTCACCGGGAGCGCGGCCGCCCAATAGTCCGGCCGGCGGGTGAAGGTGATGCTGCGCCCAGGCTGCACCTCGCCGACCGCATAGGGGCCGGAGCCGAGCGGGGCGTCGAGCCCGGGAGCCGCGAAGTCGCGGCCCTGCCACCAGGAGGCGGAAAAAATCGGCATGGTGGCGATGGCGATCGGCATGGTGCGCCGCTCGCTCGCCGCGAAATGGACCACCACGGTCGCCGGATCGGGGGCCTCGATCGCGGCCACGTCGGACAGGCGCTGACGCCACGAGGGATCGGCCTTGCTGCGCAGCACGTCCGCCGAAAAGACGACATCGGCCGCGGTCACCGGGCTGCCGTCGGCGAAGCGCGCCTCGGGCCGGAGCTTGAAGGTGGCGGTCGAAAAGTCCGGGGAGACGTCGATCGTGGCGGCGAGCAGGCCGTAATAGGAATCGGGCTCGTCCGCGCTCGCCACCATGAGCGAATCCGTGGTCAGCTCCATGCCCGACACGGGCACGCCGCGCACGATATAGGGATTGAGGGAATCGAAGGTGCCGAGGGAGGCCAGCACCATCTGACCGCCCTTGGGCGCGGCCGGGTCGGCATAGTCGAAATGCTTGAAATCGGCCGGATATTTGAGATCGCCGAAGGGCGAGAAGCTGGCCCGCGGTTCGGCATGGAGGGGCCACGCCACGGTGAAGGCGAGGGCGGTGGCGAGAGCCAGTCTGACGGTCAGGCGCGACATCGCCGGGATGATAGCAAGCGCAAGCCCGCTTGGAAGCGCTATCCCTTGATCGCTGACGCTTTGGTGGCGTCATACCACCAAGTGTCGGGGAAACCGCTGGCGTATTGCGGTTGCGTCTCCGGCCGGCCGAAGCGGTCCCAAGTGGCGATCCGATAGATCCCGGCGTGCCATTGCGGCACCACGTAGAAGCCCCAGGTCAGCACCCGATCCAGTGCCCGGCAGGCGGCGATCAGGCCGGGCCGGCTGTCCGCCCCGATGATGCGGTCCACAAGGGCGTCGATCACCGGGTCCTTCAGGCCGATCAGGTTGCGGCTGCCTTGCAGGTCGGCAGCGGCGCTGCCCCAGAAATCGCGCTGCTCGTTGCCAGGCGAGAGCGACTGAGGGAAGACAGCGATCACGGCATCGAAATCGAAGTCGTTGGCGCGCACGACATATTGCGGCGGGTCGACGATCCGCGTCGCTGCCTGGATGCCGAGGAGCTGGAGATTCTTGATATAGGGGCCGAGGACGCGGTCGAAGGTGACGTCGTCGAGCAGGAATTCGATCGTCAGCGGCTGGCCGTCGGGCCCGTTCAGCTTGCCGTCGACGACCTTGCAGCCGGCCTCGGTCAGGAGCTGCTTCGCCTGCCGGAGCAGGTTACGGTCCTGGCCCGAACCGTCGCTGACCGGCGCCTTGCAGGCGGGGCCGAAGACTTCGGCCGGCAGCCGGTCGCGGAAGGGTTCCAGCAGGGCGAGCTCGGCGCCTTCGGCAATACCCGTCGCGGCCATTTCGGAATTGGCGAAATAGCTCTCGGTCCGCGTATAGGCGCCGTAGAAGAGCGCCTTGTTCGACCATTCGAAGTCGAAGGCGAGGCCGAGGGCCTGGCGAATCCGGCGGTCCTGGAACTTGGGC
>JAYSCC010000693.1:0-1729 GCA_041915065.1 Zavarzinia sp. | reverse complement strand
CACGACCGAGAGCAGGCCCCAGGCCCGCTCCCGCTCGCTCGCCGCACCGCCGGTCATGACCGCCAGATAGGCACGCGAGAAGCGCCCGGGGCCTACTGGATCGGCTGCCATCTCGGCCCCGATGCGGGCGCCGATCTCGGCCAGATAGGCGCTGCACAGCGCCTCCAGCAGGGCCTGCCGGCTCGGAAAATGATGCAGCAGCCCGCCCTTGGAAACCCCGGCCCGCCGCGCCACCGCATCGAGCCTCAGACCGCCCACCCCGACCTCGAGCGCGAGCCCGGCCGCCACGTCCAGCAATTGCCGGCGCACGAGATCAGGCTGTTTCGGACGACGATGAGCGAGCGACATGAGCAAAACATACCGGGTGGACGGTTTCTGATCAAGCGAGACCGAGTCTCGGCCAGCAGACCGTCAGGGCGCTGCCCGGGCGTGCGCGGTCAGGAAAGCGACCGACCGCTCGAAGGCGAGGCGCGCGTCGTCGGTCGACAGCAGAAGCTGATATTCGTGGCCGAGCGGCGGCTGATGATCGGCCGGGAAGAACAAGGTCTCGACCTCGGCTCCCACCGCCTTCAGGCGCTCGGCCAGGGCGACCGACTGAGGCGCCAGGGGATCGGCATTGCCGACCGAGACGAAGGCGGGCGGAAAAGCGGCCGTGACATGGGGCGTGACGGCGATCCGGGCCACTCGCGGATCGCCGGGATCACGGGTGCCTGCATAGGCCCAGATCACGGTGCGCATAAAGCCGCCGAAGGCCCCGTCGAAATTCATCGTTGCCGGGTCGTAGGGGCCGCAATAGAGCAGCAACCCGCGCAGCGTCGCCGGCGCCAGCCCCGGGCGGACACCGAGGCGCGCGGCCGTCGCCGGATCGGCGATACTCTGGGCCGTCTGGGCGGCGATCTGTGCGCCGGCGGAATCGCCCGCCAGGAAGAGCCGCGCGGGATCGATGCCATAGTCGGCGGCATGGGCGGTGAGATGGGCAAGCGCCTGGTTGGTTTGGCGCACAGGAGTCGGGAAGCCGGCTTCCGGCGCCGTCGTATAGTCGATGGCGACGGTGACGAAGCCGCGCGCCGCCAGTAGCTGGAGATAGCCCGCCAGGTCGCCCCGCGACCCGGCGACGAAGCCGCCGCCGTGAACCCAAACCACGGCAGGCAGCGGTTGTCCGGCATCTTTCGGAGCGAAGAGATCGAACAGCGCATCGCGATCGCCCGGGTCGTAGGACAGGCCGCGCCGCACCGAAAGGCTGTCGGGAACCTTGTCCGCGACCGATGCCGCCGCATCTGCGGCCCCTTGATCGAAGCCGTGGCGGATCAGCAGCACGGCGGGCCAGGGGCTGAGCTGGAAGGCGGCATAAGTGCCGGCCACCACGACGATCGCCAGGCCGGCGGCCCAGAGCAGCAGCTTGCGCATCCTTCCCTCCCGATGTCGTCGCCGCCCGGCTGCCCCGGATCACTCCCCGATGCGGGTCCAGACCTGGGCACCGCCGCTCGTCAGGCCGAGGCGCAGGCTATCGCCGGTCACCTGAAAGCTGTCGACCTCGCCCAGTTCGCGGGCGATCCGCGTGTCGAGCGAGCCGGGCAGGCAGGCGGCCCGGGTCATGGCCAGGGGCGTGAAGGACAGTCGCCCCGCCCCGCCGGCCTGGGTCCAGCCGCCGGCCGCCCGGTTGCAGTCGAGCCGGAAGGCCGCTTTGCCGTCGGCACCGAACTGCATTTCGTATTTCGCCGGATCGTCG
>JAYSCC010000692.1:0-1734 GCA_041915065.1 Zavarzinia sp. | reverse complement strand
GAGCGCCGGGCCAAGGCGGTGGTCGCCGCGCTGGTCTCCAAATACGGTATCGCACCCGCCCGCCTGACCCCGAAGGGCCTCGGCCCGCTCGCACCGCTCGCCTCCAACGCCAGCGAAGACGGCCAGGCCAAGAACCGCCGGGTCGAGATGGTGCTGCAGTAGGGCGCGCCGCGCTACCGGCGGGCCGGCTCTAGGGCTTGCTGGTGCCGGCGGCGGAGTCGTCCGGGTCGACCACCGGCGCGTCCGGCCTGCCCAGGTCGGTATAGGCCCGGCGGTCGGCGTCGCTGGCCCATTCGACGAAGGTTTCGAACGGATCCGGGGCCGGAAGTGGTTCGTCGCTCATGGCCGGACCGCGAAGACCATGTAGTTCACGTCCATGTCGCGCGACAGGCGCCATTCGTCGGCCAGCGGGTTGTAGCTGACGCCGGTCGAGCCGCGGGTCTCGAGGCCGGTCGGGCGGAGTGCCGCGGCGAGTTCACTCGGCTTCACGAATTTGTTGAAATGGTGGGTACCGCGGGGCAGCCAGCGCAGCACGTATTCGGCGCCGACGATGGCCAGGGCGAAGGCCTTGGGGGTGCGGTTCAAGGTCGCGGTCACCATGACGCCGCCAGGCTTCACCATGCTGGCGCAGGCCGCCATGAAGAGGTTCAGGTCGGCGACATGCTCGACCACCTCCATGTTCAGCACGATGTCGAATCGCTCGCCTGCGCGGGCCAGATCCTCGGCCGTGGTGCAGCGGTAGTCGATCGGCAGGCCCGATTGTTCGGCGTGCAGGGCGGCGACCTTGACGTTCTTTTCCGAAGCGTCGGCCCCCACCACCTCGGCGCCGAGGCGCGCCATCGGCTCGGACAGGAGCCCGCCGCCACAGCCGATATCGAGCAGGCGGAGCCCGGCGAAGGGCTTCAGATCCGCCGCCGGGCGGCCGAAATGGCGGCCGATCGTCTCGCGCAGATAGGCGAGGCGGGTCGGGTTGAACTTGTGCAGTGGCTTGAACTTGCCCGCGGGGTCCCACCATTCCTCGGCGATGGCCGAGAACTGGGCGACCTCGCCGGGGTCGATCGTGGTGCGTGCGTTCGCTTCGCCTGCCATTTGGGTCGTCCGTCCAATCATCGCGCCGTCATCGGGCAGCCGCCTTGCCTCTGGGCGGCACGGGGGATATGTATACGCGCCTTTTGCGGCCGGCCAGTCTTCTCCGATGGCCGGTCTTGCCTGCATCGCCTTGGAGTTACCACGCGCATGGCCCGCTTGGTCCTGAAATTCGGCGGCACGTCCGTCGGCACTGTCGAACGCATCAAGAATGTCGCGCGCCGGGTCAAAGCCGTGGTCGACGCCGGCAACGAAGTCGCCGTCGTCGTTTCCGCCATGTCGGGCGAGACCAACAAGCTGGTCGGTTACTGCCGCGACATCGCCCCCCTGCACGACGCCCGCGAATATGACGCGGTGGTCGCCAGCGGCGAGCAGGTGACCGCCGGCCTTCTGGCGATCGCGCTTCAGGAACTCGGCGTCTCGGCCCGCTCCTGGGCCGGCTGGCAGGTCCCGATCGAGACCGACGGCGCCCATGGCTCGGCCCGCATCGAGCGGATCGACACCGCCGAGATCGAGCGCCGCATGAAGGAAGGCCAGGTCGCCGTGGTGGCCGGCTTCCAGGGCATCGGGCCGGATCACCGGATCACCACGCTCGGCCGCGGCGGTTCGGATACCTCGGCGGTGGCGCTGGCGGCGGCCATGAAGGCC
>JAYSCC010000691.1:0-1751 GCA_041915065.1 Zavarzinia sp. | reverse complement strand
CTCGGTAAGGTCGGGGACGCCGCCCGAGACCACCGCCTCGGCGACGAGCACGGTGCGCCCGTCCTTGCCCAGCGCCTGGACCGAGGCCTCGACCGCCTTGAGGTAGGCTACGACGCGGGCCTGGGTCTCTTCGGTGGGCCGACCCGAGCGGGCTTCGGCCTCGACGAAATCGCCCATGATCCGGGACAGCTGGACCGTCACGACCTCGCGGCGTTCGAGCGACACGATCTCCCTGGTCGCCCAGGCACCCCACAGGGTCGAGGCGAGCATCGAGCCGGCCAGCACCAGCGCGGTTGGCGACAGCCCGGCGAAGCGGGGCGGCGCGCTCGATGTTGCCAAAATGTTCTTCACGACACTTTCCTCCAGGTGTTGAGGCCCTGGCTGACTTCGTCGAGGAAGCGCGGCAGCCGCCAGGCGGCGACTGCGGTGGCGAGGGCAACCAGCAGCCAGCTTGCCTGATGCGCGAAGGCGTATTGGCGGTCGGGCGTGGCATCGACGAAAGCGCCGAACAGCGAGCCGAGGAACAGGAAGGCCATGTCGAGCTGACCCATGCAAAGCAGCAGCAGGAACATCAGCGGCAGGCCCATCGCGATGACCCAGCAGGCCATCAGGTAAGTCCCGGCCTTGAGAACGATGTAACAACAGTCGGCGCCGAGTCCCCACCAGTGGCGGCGGGCCGGCGGGGATGGCTTGCGCGGCGGGCGCGGCAGGTCCTCGCCGTTCTCGACGGCGGCGATCAGCGGCGTGTGCGGCCGCCAATCGGGTTCGGCAAAGGATTCGTGATCCCCAGAATATTCGCGGTCGAACGGGGTGTGATGGTGAAGCGGCATGGGATCTTTAGTCCTCCTGTTGGGCTTGGTTCATTGGGAATGCGGAAAGGCGATGCGTTCGATCGCATCGGCGAGTTGGTGGCCGCGGGCGACCTCGGCATCGATCGCGGCGAAGGTCGCGGGCGAGCTCGAGAACAGCGTCGCCGAATAATCGTCGAGCACGAGCCGGCCGATCGCCTCGGTCTCGGGGCCCTTGATGACGACCTCGGAATAGGCCGAGCCAGAGCGCTTCAGACTGCGGATCAGCGTCTCCGTGCGCTCGTCCATGTCGAGGCGCTTCGAGGCCTTGAAATCGGCAATCGTCTCGGGTTTCTGCTGGAGGATCAGCATCCAGTCGCTGTTCTCGAGCGCGGCGGTGGCGCCATCGGACTTGTAGTAGTCGTTAAGGCTTTGGGTCGCCGTGGCGAGCGCGCCGCCGTACTTGCGGCACGTGCGGGCGTAGGTCTCGACGAACTCGCCCATCGAGCCGCCCTTGAGCATCGACCAGGCCTCGTCGATCAGCAGCAGCTTGCGTGTCGAGCGCGGGCTGCGGGTCATCGCCTGACTGGTCATGAACATGATCGCCGAGAGCACGACCGAACGCAGCTCCTCGCGGGTGGCAAGGTCCGACATCTCGAACACGGTGAAATCGGCCTCAAGATCGAGGCTGGCCTGGCCTTCGAAGAACCGGGCGTAGGTCCCGCCTTCAGTGAACGGCCCCAAAGAGGTCGCAAGATCTGCGGCGGTCTCGTTGTCCATCGCCGCTAGGCAGGCCCCGACCCGGGTGACGCTGGCGTCGGATCCATGCTCTGACCAGACCTGATTGACCGCGCGGTCGATCAGGCCGCGCTCGGTGTCGGTGAGGCGCGCGCCGTGCCGCGCCATCTGGCCGACGATCGCCTTGACCATCGCGAAGCAGTCGAGTCGGTAGTCCTCGTCCTC
>JAYSCC010000690.1:0-1753 GCA_041915065.1 Zavarzinia sp. | reverse complement strand
CCGGGTCATGGGGGCGCTCGCCACCGTGTGGCCCATCTGGACCTGGAACACCACCTGGCCGCCGACTCGGAACGAGGCTTCGCAGGAAGCGAGATAGAGATCCCACATCCGGCAGAAGCGCTCGTCGTAGAGGGCGGCCGCATCGGCCCAGCGGGCACGGAAGCGCCGCCGCCATTCCTTCAGCGTCTCGGCGTAATGGACGCGGAGCACTTCGACATCGGTCGTCACCAGGCCGCAACGCTCGACCGAGGCCATGAGTTCCGAGAGCGCCGGCGTATAGCCGCCCGGGAAGATATATTTGGCGATGAAGCTGTTGGTCGGGCCGGGTGGCCCGGCGCGGCCGATGGTATGGACCATGGCTAGACCGTCCGGCGCCAGCAGGTGCAGGATCTTGCTGAAATAGGCGTCGTAGAAGCCGACGCCGACATGTTCGAACATGCCGACCGAAACGATCCGGTCGAAGCGCCCCTCGACCTTGCGGTAGTCGAGCAGTTCGAATTTCACCCGGTCGGCCAGTCCGGCCTTTTCGGCCCGCGCGCGGGCGACGCCGAGCTGTTCGGTCGAGAGGGTGACGCCGGTGACGTCGACGCCATAGTCGCGCGCCAGGGTAAGGGCGAGGCCGCCCCAGCCCGAGCCGACGTCGAGCACCCGCATGCCCGGCTGTAGCCGGAGCTTGGCTGCGATATGGGCCTTCTTGGCCGCCTGGGCCTCTTCCAGCGTCATGTCCGGCCGGGCGTAATAGGCGCAGGAATACTGCCGGTCCGGGTCGAGGAAGAGATCGTAGAGCGCGCCCGAGAGATCGTAATGGTGGGCTACGTTACGGCGCGCGATATGGGCCAGGTTGCGCTGTTCGAGCGGCCGCAACAGGCGGCGCAGGGCCGATTTCAGCCTGGCGAGGCCGCTCAGCCCCACGCGCTCGAAATTTTCGACGATGACCATGCAGACGTCGTAGAGGTCGCCCTCTTCGACGGTGATGCGGCCGTCCATATAAGCCTCGGCGAAGCCGAGGCTGGGATCGATAGCGGCCCTGAGCAGGACCGAGCGATCGTGAACCCTGAGAGTCGGTGTCGGACCGTCGCTGCCGTCGCCGTACACATGACGGCGGCCGCTCGGATCGATGACCGCGAAGCGGCCGTGGCGGATGACCTTCTTCAACAGCGAATCGAGCAACATCACACACCCCCTGCACATTAAAGGGCGCTTGCCGATGCGGTCTTATGCCGCTTATCGACTGCTCGATTAAAAGTTAACCATTAACGTCTGGCAATACGCATTCCTGCAGAGGGCTTGTTCAAAGCGCATGGCGCCTGCCCAGAAAGCGATAGGTCAGGAAAGCGAAGGCCAAAAAAGGAAAAGTCCGAAAAAGGAAAAGCCCGGCACGATCGCTCGTGCCGGGCTTCCGTCGGTGGCCTGGGGCCGCCTTATTCCTCGTCGTCGACGACCGGCATCAGGTCTTCGTCGTTCACCACGGCCTCTTCCTCGTGCTCGAAGACCACGGCGCCGGTGGCGGCCTGGATTTCGGCGTCGGCGGCCGAGCGGGCGATGTTGATGTTGACCGTGACCGAGACTTCCGGATGCAGCACGACGCGGACCGGGGTCAGACCGAGGGTCTTGATCGGCTGGCCGAGCATGACCTGGCGGCGGTCGACGTGATAGCCGCCGTCGATCAGCGCCGCGGCGACGTCGCGGTTGTTGACCGAGCCGTAGAGCTGGCCGGTGTCACCCGCCTGGCGGACGATGACGACGGTGGCGC
>JAYSCC010000689.1:0-1753 GCA_041915065.1 Zavarzinia sp. | reverse complement strand
AGGCGGCCGCCATGCCGGGCCCGCGCGGGCGCCCCGGCTCGGCGACGGCCTGGGTGATGCGGTCGAGCAGGATGGCGAGCAGCACGATCGAGATGCCGCCGACGGCCGCCCGCCCGACGTCGAGCCGGCCGAGCCCCTGCAACACCACGAGGCCGAGGCCCTCCGCGCCGATCATGGCCGCGGTCACGGCCATGACCATGGCGGTCAGGATGGTCTGGTTCAGGCCGCCGAGGATGGTTGGCAGGGCGAGCGGCAACTGCACTTCCCACAGCAACTGCCGCGAGGTGGCGCCGAAGGCGATGCCCGCTTCGACCATTTCCTCCTGCACCTGGCGGATGCCGATGTTGGTGAAGCGGATCAGCGGCGGGATGGCGGCGACGATCACCGCGACGCCGCCCGGGACGTTGCCGACGCCGAAGAGCATCACCACCGGCACCAGATAGACGAAGGTGGGCGTCGTCTGCATCACGTCGAGGATCGGCCGGGTAATGCGCCAAGCGAGATCGCTGCGCGCGCACAGGATGCCGATCGGAATCCCCGCGACAATGCACAGGATAATGGCGGTGACGATGAGGGCGAGGGTCGTCATCGCCTCGGGCCAGACCCCGAGGAACGCGATGAAGACGAGGGAGGCCGCCGAGAAGAGGGCGACACCCCGGCCCGCCAGGCGCCAGGCGAGCAGGCCGAACAGCAGGACGAAGAGAGGGAAGGGGACCGACTGGAACAGGAAGTCGACGCCGGAGAGAACCTGCACAACTGGCCATTTCAGGGCGTTGAACAGGGGATGGAGATGGATCGACGCCCATTTGACGGCGGCGGAAATCCACTTGTCCAGGGGCAGGACGTAAAGCTCGTCGAGGTCGAACATCAGACGCTTTCACTCGCTTGCGGGCCGGGACAGCCTCCGGCCGAACTGATCCAGGGCAGCAGGTCGGCGGCCTCGATCTGGCCGCGCAGGCGCCCCAGGTCGTCGAGCACGGCGAGGGGACGGTCGCGGCGGCACTTGGCGGCGACGTCGACCAGCTTGGTGTCCGCGGTCACCACGGCGAAATCGGTCGTCACCTGGGCGCGGCCCGCGGCCATGTCCGCGGTCGCGACCAAGCCGACGGGCTTGCCGTCTTCGTCGAGGGCGAAGGCCCAGTCACCCGCCGCGGCGCCAGCCGACAGGGGCGTGACGCCGCCTCCCGCCATCGCGGCCACAGTGAAGGCGGGCACGGCGGCGGCCCCGGCATCGAACAGGCGGGCCCGGTCGACATCCCGCGTGAAGGCGGCGACATAATCGTTGGCGGGGCTCAGGACGATGTCGGTGGGGGCCGCTTCCTGCACCACCCGGCCCTCGGCCATCAGCGCGATCCGGCTGCCCATCTTCAGGGCTTCCTGGAAATCATGGGTGATGAAGATCACGGTCTTGTGCAGCACCCGTTGCAGGCGCAGCAATTCGTCCTGCATTTCCGAGCGGATCAGCGGGTCGAGGGCCGAAAAGGCTTCGTCCATGATCAGCACGTCGGCATCGGTGGCCAACGCCCGGGCCAGGCCCACGCGCTGACGCATGCCGCCCGAAAGGGCGCCGGGCAGATGGCCTGCCCAGGCCGACAGCCCGACGATCGACAGCACTTCCTCGGCCTTGCGGCGCCGCTCGCGCAGGGGCACGCCCCTGAGCTTGAGGCCGAATTCGGCATTTTCGATCACGCTGCGGTTGGGCAGCAGGGCGAAATGCTGGAACACCATGGAAATGCGGGTCCGCCGGATCTCG
>JAYSCC010000688.1:0-1760 GCA_041915065.1 Zavarzinia sp. | reverse complement strand
GCCCGGGTCACCGCGATCACCCTGTCGCCCGCCCAATTCGACCATGCCCGGCGCCGTATCTTCGAGGCCGGCCTGGCCGAAAGGGTGGAGATCCGCCTCGAGGATTACCGCGACACCCATGGGCGTTTCGACAAGATCGCCTCGATCGAAATGTTCGAGGCGGTGGGTGAAGCCTATTGGCCGGTCTATTTCGGCCGCATCCGCGACCTCCTGGCCGAAGGCGGACGTGCCGCCCTCCAGGTCATCACCATCGCCGAGGCGCATTTCCCGCGCTATCGCCGCAGCATGGATTTCATCCAGAAATATGTCTTCCCGGGCGGCATGCTGCCCTCCCCCTCGGTCTTCGAGGCCGAAGCCCGCGCCGCCGGGCTGAACCCCGTGGCGGTCACGCGCCACGGTCCGGACTATGCCCGCACCCTGCAACACTGGCGCGAACGCTTCGAGGCGAGTTTCGAGCGGATCCGGGGCCTGGGCTTCGACGATCGCTTCCGCAGGTTGTGGACCTATTACCTCGCCTATTGCGAAGCGGGATTCCGCACGGGGAGCACCGATGTGATCCAGGTCACCCTGACGCGGGAGATCGACGGGCGATCCGTCGTTTCACCCCTATCCCCTTCGGCGGGATAACCGTTATGCTCGGCGCCCTGCCCCGACGCGGGGCCGCCTTGTTCATTCTGCTGCAGGCATATTCGAAGCGTGGTCGATAAATCCCCTGCCCATCTTCCGGCCGTCCAGGTCTGGCTCTACGGTCTGCCTGCTCTCGCCCTCACTGCCGTCGGCGTTCCGCTGCTGCTCTACCTCGTGCCCTTCTATACCGAGGACAAGGGCCTGAACCCGGAAGTCGTGGGCGCCGTCCTGTTCGGTGTGCGCTTGGCCGACGCCGTCTTCGACCCGACCTTCGGCTCGATCTCCGACCATGTGCGTACGCGCTGGGGCCGGCGCCGGCCCTGGCTGCTGGTCGGCTCGGTCCTGCTCATGATCTCGATCTGGCATGCCTTCATGCCCCCTCAAACGGTGAGCTGGCAGTATTTCCTGTTCTGGATGGTCGCGCTTTATGCGTCCTGGACCATGGTGATCGTGCCCTATGTCGCCTGGGGCGCAGAATTGACCGGCAATTTCGACGAGCGCACAAGGATCGCCGGCATTCGCGAAATCTTCCTGCTGGTCGGCACCGTGATGGCCGCCGGCGTACCAACGATCCTGAAGGCCTTCGGCGTCTCGGGCCAGTCCGCGACCATGGAGACGATCGGCCTCTTCGTCGTCATCGGCCTGCCGATCACCGTCGCTCTCGTGTTCTGGAAAGTGCCGGAGCCGACCGTGATGGCCGGCCAAGCCCATCACGGCTGGCGTGAGAGCGTCGCGGCGATCCGCAAGAACGGGCCCTTCCTGCGTCTGATCACGGCCTTCCTGCTGAACGCCACGGCGCAGGCCATGGTGGCGACCCTGTTCTTCTTCTATGTGAAATTCATCCTGCAGGATCCGGGCCACGGGCCCATGCTGCTGCTGACCTATTTCCTGTCCGGGATCACGGCGGTGCCGCTCTGGATGCGTCTGGCCGAACGCTTCGGCAAGCACCGGACCTGGGCCTTTTCAATGATCTCCTCGGCCGGTGTCTTCCTGATCACGCCCTTCCTCGGCGCGGGCGACGTCTGGATCTTCTTCGCCATCACGGTGATCACCGGGGCGAGTCTCGGCTGCGACCAGATCCTGGCCTCGTCGATGCAGGCGGACGTGGTCGACATCGATTCGATCCGCTCTGG
>JAYSCC010000687.1:0-1763 GCA_041915065.1 Zavarzinia sp. | reverse complement strand
AAGCCGGCCTCGAAGCCGGTCAGGACATGGGGATAGTTTGCGGTGACGAAGGCGGCCTGGCCACGCAGCCAGTCGCGGGCGATGTCGGCCGTGGCCTCGAAATGGCACTGAAAGGCATAGGTGGCCCGGCCCAGGCGGAAGCCCTGGTTGAGGCAGTCCGGCCCGGTCAGGGTGCGGGCGGCGCCGGCCGGCAGGTCGAAGGTGTCTTCGTGCCACTGCATCAGATGCTGGGCCGACGCCAAGCCTTCGAACAGCGGGTCGGCCGCGCCGTCCGCGGTCAGTTCGAGGGGCAGGAAGCCGATCTCGGTCATGCCGAGCGGGTAGACCCGGGCCCCGAAGGCGCGGGCGATCAACTGGGCGCCCAGGCAGATGCCCAGCACCGGCCGGTCCTCGACCGCGAACTGGCGGATCAGCCGCATGATGCCGGCCAGGGCCGGATAGCCGGCGTCGTCATTGGCGCTCATCGGGCCGCCGAGCACCAGGAGGGCGTCGTAATCACCGGGTTCCTCCGGCAGGGGGGTGCCGGCGGCGGGGGCGAGGCTCGACCAATGGTGATGCGGTGCCAGCACGTCGAGGCGGGCGCCCGCCTCGATCATGCCCAGGCCGACCAGGCCAGGCGGCGTGCGCAGGTCGTTCTGGACGCAGAGGATCTTCATCTGTGACAAGGCTCACGGCTGATCGCGGCCCCATGATGGTATAGGATGAGACCCGGGGACGCGACGGAGGGGACGATGGAAGGCATCGGCGCATTTGTACTGGTTCTCGTGATTCTGGTCGTCATCGTCGTCGTCATGGGCGTCAAGACGGTGCCGCAGGGCCACGCCTATACGCTGGAACGTTTCGGCCGCTATATGCGCACGCTGCGCCCGGGGCTGAACTTCCTCTTTCCCGTGATCGACCGCATCGGCGCCCGCATGAGCACGCAGGAAACCGTGCTCGACGTGCCGTCGCAGAAGATCATCACCCTCGACAATGCGATCGTGACCTGCGACGCGGTCGCCTTCTATCAGGTCGTCGATCCGGCCCAGGCCGCCTATGAGGTGCAGAACCTGACGGCGGCGATGATCAACCTGGTGATCACCAACCTGCGCTCGAAGATGGGCGCCATGGCGCTCGACGACGTGCTCTCGAAGCGGAACGAGATCAACGACCAGCTCCTCTCGGTGATCGATCTCGCGACCCAGCCCTGGGGCGTCAAGGTCACCCGCATCGAGCTGAAGGACATCGCGCCGCCGGAGGACATGGTCCAGGCCATGGCCCGCCAGATGAAGGCCGAACGCGAGAAGCGCGCCGTCATCCTGGAGGCCGAAGGTGCCCGCGAAGCCGCGATCAAGCGCGCCGAGGGCGAGAAACAGGCCGCCGTGCTCGAGGCGGAGGGCCGGCGCGAAGCCGCCTTCCGCGATGCCGAAGCGCGCGAACGCTCCGCCCAGGCCGAAGCTCGCGCCACTGCCATGGTCTCGGATGCGATCAAGGAAGGCGGCACCGACGCGGTGAACTACTTCCTGGGCCAGAAATATATCGAGGCGCTGACCACCATCGGTTCGGCCTCGAACAACAAAATCACCTTCTTGCCGCTGGAGGCGACCGGCATCATCGGTGCGGTCGCCGGCATCGCCGAACTGACCCGGCAGGGCGTGGGCGGCCCGGCGCCGAAGCCGCAGAAGCCGTGGGGCGGTGCTTCCGGCGGCGGGCAGAGCTGAGCCGATGCCGGAGGATTTCTCTTTGGTCTATTGGCACTGGTACGCCTTCGCCCTCGTCTTGAT
>JAYSCC010000686.1:0-1764 GCA_041915065.1 Zavarzinia sp. | reverse complement strand
CGGCGGCCCTTGATCACCACGGCCGCCTTCTGCTGGCCGCGGCCGAAGCGGGCCATGCGTTCGAATTCGGGGCGCGCGATCGGCATGCGGATCGAATCGCCCTCGGTCCGGTCGTCGTAGACGGTCGGATCATTGACGTAGACGAAGTGGTCGTCCACGTCGGAAACGGCGATCCAATGGGGCTGCTTCTCGCCCGCGATGCGCCAGGTCGACACGAGGACGAGGGGCACCTCGCCCGCCGCCACCCGCTCGACCAGGGCGGAAAGGCCGAGCACGCCGCGGGTCACCGGAATGCCCGCCGCCTCGACCTGTTCGACCATATCCTCGTGGACGAGTTGGACGACTTCCTTCTTCTCGGTGCCACGCACGCTGTTCAGGAGAAGGGCGTTGTCGTCGTTCACGAAGACCTCGACCTCGAAGCCGCGGTGCCAGGCGGCGAGCGCCAAGCCATGGGCAGAGCAGCCGCCGTGGCCGGCAGTCATGAAGATCGTCGTCGCCTCGCGCCACAGGCGCAGTTCCTCGCGCCGGTCGAAGGGCGAAGCGGGGTCGAGGGCGCGCATCGCCATCATCAGGGCCGAAGGGCCGCAGGTGAAATCCAGCGTCTGGGCGTAATAGGGCAGGGTGCGGACGGTCGGCCGCGGTGCCTCGGCCAGGGACTTCTCCAGGCGGAGCGCCCGCTCGCCGTCCTCGTAATAGTGCTCGTGCACGCCGAAGCGGCGGAACCCGGCCTTTTCGTAGAGGTGGCGGGCGGCGGCATTGTCTTCCCGCACCTCGAGGCGGAGCACGGCGCAGTCTTCCGCCCGGGCGGCTTCGATGGCGGCGTCGAGCAAGGGGCGGGATAGGCCCTTGCCGCGCGCTTCCGGCGCCACCGCCAGGGAATAGAGCCGGGCGATCCAGGTGCCCTGGTGGAACAGCAGGCTGGTGTAACCGAGGATCGTCCCCGCTTCGTCTTCGGCGATCAGGGTGCGGGCATGGGCCTTGGTCAGCAGATGGCGAAAACTGCGCGAGGATAGGCGGTCGCCGGAAAAGGCGCGCGCCTCGATATCGAGCAGGGCCGGCAGGTCGGCCTTGGTTGCCGGGCGGATCATCGCCTTGTTGGAGCACGGAACCGGGGCCGGCTTCAAGGGTTCGCATGGGATGGCTTGCATGCCGGAAGCGGTGGACGGGGCGGCTTGATGCAGGGCCGGCATCAACCCATTATCTCCACCCCGGGGAGGTGGAAATGGTCCGAACGCTGTTGACGGTCGCCGTCGTCTTGATCGGCATCGCCTTTGTGTCGAGCGGCACGGGCCTGCTGACCACCACCGTGGGCATCCGCCTGGCGCAGCATGGCACGGCGTCGGTGATCGTTTCGCTGGTCCTGACCGGCTATCCCTTGGGTTTCCTGCTCGGCTGCCTGCTGGGCCGCCAGGCGATCGCCGCTGTCGGACCCGTGCGGGCCTTTGCCGCCTTCGGCGGGCTTGCCACCGCTTCGGCCCTGGGGCTCGGCCTGACTGAAGACCCTTACGTCTGGACCGCGCTGCGTGCGGGCGCCGGCTTCTGTTCCGCCGGGCTCTACATGGTGACGGAAAGCTGGCTCAACGCCCGTGCCACCGCGGCGACGCGGGGCGCCGTGCTCGCCACCTATATGATCTCGGACAAGCTCTCCTATGCCGGGGGCCAGGCCCTGGTCGCGGTGGCCGATCCGGGTGGGGTGGTGCAATTCATGGTCGCCGCCATGCTGTTCAGCCTCTGCCTGGTGCCGGTCTCGCTCTCCCGGGCCGA
>JAYSCC010000685.1:0-1765 GCA_041915065.1 Zavarzinia sp. | reverse complement strand
TGGAGTGTCTCAAACGAGACGCTGGTAGCGGTTGCCGGACAGGGTGGCGATCTGGCCCGCCAGTTCGAGTGTCAGCAGTTCCGTGAGCAGTCGGTCGGCAGCCAGTCCGGTACGCTCGGCGAGGTCGTCGAGGTTGCAGGGGTCGTGGCCGAGTGCGCCGAGCACGGTGTTTTCTTCGCCGGCGAGAAGGGTGGAGGGGCCGCTATCCGCAGTTTCCGGGTAATTCCCGAATTCTTCGAGGATGTCCTGTGCCGTCTCGACCAGTTTGGCGCCCTGCTTGATCAGCTTGTGGCAGCCGCGGGCGACCGGCGAGTGGATGGAACCGGGAATGGCGAAAACCTCGCGGCCCTGTTCGGCGGCGAGCCGGGCGGTGATCAGCGAGCCGCTTTCCGGGGCCGCTTCGACGACCAGCACGCCACGCGAGAGACCCGAAATGATGCGGTTGCGGCGCGGGAAATTGGCGGCGATGGCCGGTGTGCCGAGGGGAAATTCGGAAACGATGGCACCGTGTTCGGCAATCGCCAGCGCCAGTTCCCGGTTGCGGGCGGGGTACAGGCGGTCGGCACCGGTGCCGATGACGGCGATCGTCGCGCCGCCGGCGGCCAGTGCGCCGCGATGGGCGGCGGCGTCGATGCCGAGCGCCAGGCCGCTGATGATGGCAAGGCCCTTGCCAGCCAGGGCTTTGGCAAAATTCTCTGCGGTTTGCAGCCCCTGCGGCGTCGCGTTGCGGCTGCCGACCACGGCCAGTCCGCGTTTTCCCAACAGCTCGGGATCGCCGCGTACGTAGAGGAGGCAGGGTGGATCGGCAATTTCGAGCAGTGCCTTGGGGTAGTCGGCATCGGCCAGGGTGACGATGTGCTGGCCGGGCTGCGCGGCCCAGGCCATGCTGCGGTCGACGGCTTCGGCAGGGTCGAAATCGAACAGCAGGTCGGCGCGGTCGCCGGCCACGGCGCGGGTGGCCAGTCGTCCGGCGGCGAAAATAGCCTCCGGTAAACCGAAAGCGGCGAGAAGCTTTCTTTGCGTCTCGCCGCCGATGCCGGGAATCAGGGTCAGCCGTAGCCAGGCGGCCAACCCGTCCTTATCGATCACGGATTTCGCGCTGAATCACCAACGGTCACTGGAATCGAGGAGTCCAGAACCAGCGCATAGGAGACTCGGTTGAAGACGCGGAAGACGAAGACCAGCGCATAGCGCTCTTCCGGAATCGGGGTATACACACGGCCGCTGCCATCCTCGGCGATACGTTCGGCGACGCGGTTGCGGAACAGGGCAAGGACGTGGCCGATTTCCAGCCCGTCGTTCTGACCCCGGTTCAGCGAGACCACCGAGCCGCGGGCGCCTTGATCGACCCCGCCATAGATCGACATGATCCGGGCGGCAATCTGCTGGTCGGGACGGTGCGGGACATAAGCGACGAGATTGGTCGGCGGCGCCGGCACCAGACGATCACCCGGGAGGATTTCCTCCTTGGCCACCGTTATCTGAAGTACCGCCGGTTCTCCTGGTTGAACCAGTTGAGCGTTGCCGAGGAAGAAAGCTTCATAGCCGATGACTTCGCTGGTTTCCGGATCCTTGAGCGGTTTGCCCGGGCGGAAAACATGCCATTTCAGCACGCTGGCATCCGGAATGGCGGAGGCGAAACCTTTGTCCCCGGCGCCCATCATGGTGCGGTATTCGGGGCCGGCGACGATGCGTGGGGCGCTGTCGAGCTGGCCCTGTTCGACCACCAGCGGCTGGGAGAGGTAGGGTTCGATGAGGTTCGGCG
>JAYSCC010000684.1:0-1772 GCA_041915065.1 Zavarzinia sp. | reverse complement strand
CCTGGCCGACAGCCGCTTCGCCTCGGCCCAGACCAAGGACCAGGACCTGGCCGAACTGGCCCGCGCCCGCGCCGCCCTCCAGGCCGCCGAAGCCGGTGTCAAAGTGGCCGAGGCGGTGCTGGATTCGGACCGCACCACGCTCGACAAGGCGATCATCCGCTCCCCGGTCGACGGCGTGGTGATCTCGCGCAATGTCGAGCTGGGCCAGACCATCGTCGCCAGCCTGCAGACGCCGGTGCTCTTCACCGTGGCGCGGGACCTGACCCAGATGGAACTGAACCTCGACATCGACGAGGCGGACATCGGCCATGTCGCGGTCGGCCAGCAGGCCACATTCTCGGTCGATGCCTATCCGACCAAGCTATTCGATGCCGAAGTGACCTCGGTCCGCCTGGCGCCCAAGTCGGAACAGGGCGTGGTCACCTATGAAGTGCTGGCCAAGGTCGGCAATCCGGACCTCTTGCTCCGCCCCGGCATGACCGCGACCGCCGATGTCGTCGGTGCAGTCCACGAGGGTGTGATCCTGGTGTCGAATGGCGCCCTTCGCTTCACGCCGGCCGACATCGCCCAGGACAAGCTCGACAAGCTGCCGCCGGACAAGGGCCGGATCTGGCTCCTCGAGGACGGTAAGCCGAAGCCGGTGGTGGTCGCCATCGGCCTGAACGACGGCCGGCTGACCGAAGTGACGGCCGAGGGGCTGGAGCCCGGCTCGTCCGTCATCGTCGACATCGCGCGCCCGACGACCAGCCGCTAGGCCCCGATATGGCGCTGATCGAGCTGGCCGGCATCCGCAAGGTCTATGGCGAGGGCGAGGCCCAGGTGGTGGCGCTGGCCGGCATCGATATGGTGATCGAGGCCGGCGAATTCGTCGCCGTCATGGGCCCCAGCGGCTCCGGCAAGTCGACCACGATGAACATCATCGGCTGCCTGGATACGCCAACCGCCGGCTCCTACCGCTTCAACGGGACGGAAGTGACGGCGCTCGACCGGAACGGCCGCGCCTTGCTGCGCCGGAACCACCTCGGCTTCGTCTTCCAGGGTTTCAACCTGCTGAAGCGCACTTCGGCGCTCGAAAACGTCGAACTGCCGCTGGTCTACCGCGGCATGGCCAAGGCGGAGCGGCGGCGGCGCGCGGTCGAGGCGCTGGCCCAGGTCGGCCTCGCCGGGCGGGAGAACCACACCCAGGCCGAACTCTCCGGCGGCCAGCAGCAGCGGGTCGCGATCGCCCGCGCCATCGTGACGGCGCCGGAATTGCTGCTTGCCGACGAGCCGACCGGCAATCTCGACAGCGAGCGCAGCCGCGAGATCATGGAACTCCTGGTCGAGCTGAACCGGGCGCATGGCATCACCGTGATGATGGTGACCCACGAGCCGGACATGGCGGCCTATGCCCGGCGCCAGATCCGCTTCAAGGACGGTCGCATCGTCTCGGACGAGGTGACGGCACCATGCTGAGCCTCAGCCTCACCCTCCGCATGGCGTTTCAGGAGTTGCGCCGGAACCTGATGCGCTCGGTGCTCACCACCCTCGGCATCGTTATCGGCATCGCGGCGGTGATCGCGCTGGTGACCCTGGGGCAGGGGGCGACCGCCAGCATCACCAACGAAATCTCCTCGCTCGGCCGCAATCTGATCGTGGTCGCCCCCGGCAACGCCGGCAAGGGCGGCCCGCCCCAGGCGGCGGCGCCCTTCAAGCTGGCCGACGTCCGCGTGATCCAGCGCGACGTCGCCGGCCTCAACGCGGTGGCGGCGGTCTCGACCGCGGCGGCGCCG
>JAYSCC010000683.1:0-1776 GCA_041915065.1 Zavarzinia sp. | reverse complement strand
CGGTGCCCCTGCTGGCAGCGCGCGCCGCCCGCCGGCCGGCCCGGCGCCGCGCCCTCGGCCTCGAGGCGCTGCGTGCCCGGGCAATCGACTTGGTGGATGGCCAGACCGAATGGGTCGTGGCGGGGCGCCTGGCGGCACGGCGCGATGCCGTGCTGGCGGCCGATGCCTATCTGGCCGCGGCGGACGATCGGCTGAACCGGATCGAGACCGGTGCCGGCCTCGCCTTCGGGCTGGTCGGTGCCCTGCTGCCGGCCGGCATCCTGCTGGGTTCCGCGGCCCTGATCCAGGCCGGGCGGATCGATGCGCCCCTGGCCGCCATGGCGATCCTGGTCGCGGTCGCAGTGATGGAGCCTTTCGGGGCGCTGCGCCGGGGCGCGGTCGAACTCGGCCGCAGCCTGCTCGCCCTCGACCGGCTCGGCCCCGTGCTGACCGCGCCGCCCGTGGAGCGGCGCCCGGTGGCCCCCTCGGCGGGCCTCGCCGTCTCACTTGCGGGCGTGCGTTTCTGCCGCGACGGGCGGCCCTTGTTCGATCACCTCGATCTCGACGTCGCCGCGGGCGAGATCGTCGCCCTGGTCGGGCCGAACGGCGCCGGCAAGTCGAGCCTGCTCGCCCTGATCGCGGGCGAGGAACAGGCGGATGCCGGCACCGTCGCCGCGCTGTCCTCGGCCCTGATGACCCAGGCGAGCCACCTGTTCCGCGACAGTCTGGCCGAGAATCTGCGTCTCGCCGCGCCTGAAGCGGACGATGCCCGTCTCTGGGCGGCGCTCGACGCTGCCGGCCTGACCGAGGATGTGCGCGCCCTGCCGCAAGGCCTCGCCACCCGCCTCGGCGACGGTGGCCTCGGTCTTTCCGGCGGGCAGGGGCGGCGCCTCGCGCTCGCCCGGCTTCTCTTGCACGCGGCCCCCCTCCGGCTCCTCGACGAGCCGACCGAGGGGCTGGACCGCGACACCGCCCGCGACGTCCTGGCCCGCATCCGGGCCGGCGCCGCAGGCCACACCATGCTGATCGCCACCCACTTGCAGCGCGAGGCGGCGATCGCCGATCGCCTGCTGGCGGTGGGCGACAGCGGCGCTATCCGGTCCGCCCGCAGGGGCGAGCCGGCGTTCGATGACATGCTGGCCCGGCTGAGGGACGGGTAGGCGGTCTTGTGCCCGGCAACGGGTTGGGTCCATCAGGAGGGCGCCGGTGGTTACCGGTGCGAAATGACATGGAACTGGACATTGTCGGCCTGTCGCGACTGCAGTTCGCGATGACGGCCCTCTATCACTTTCTCTTCGTGCCGCTGACACTCGGCCTCTCCATTCTGCTCGCCATCATGGAGACGGTCTATGTCATGACGGGCCGCACGATCTGGCGCCAGATGACGAAATTCTGGGGCACGCTGTTCGGCATCAACTTCGTGCTGGGCGTCGCCACCGGTATCGTCATGGAATTCCAGTTCGGCATGAACTGGAGCTACTACAGCCACTATGTGGGTGACATCTTCGGGGCGCCGCTGGCGATCGAAGGCTTGATGGCCTTCTTCCTCGAGGCGACCTTCGTCGGCCTGTTCTTCTTCGGCTGGGAGCGCATGTCGAAGGTCGGTCACCTGACCGCCACCTGGTCGGTGGCGCTCGGCTCCAACCTCTCGGCGCTGTGGATCCTGATTGCCAACGGCTGGATGCAGAACCCGGTGGGTTCCACCTTCAATCCGCTGACCATGCGGATGGAAGTGTCGAACTTCTTCGAGGTGCTGTTCAACCCGGTGGCCCAGGCCAAATTCGTGCACACGGTCTC
>JAYSCC010000682.1:0-1776 GCA_041915065.1 Zavarzinia sp. | reverse complement strand
AGGGTGCCGTTGAACATGGCGATTTCGGTCGCCGCGGTGACGCCCGACCGGGAAAACAGGACACCTACGCGCCATACCTCGGATGTCATCAGCCGTCCGCTCCAGCCAAAAAAAAAGCCCCGCCCCCGCAAGAGGGGTGGAGGCTTCCCTGCCACTCGGGAGACAACCTTGTCTCCACCGGATCAAGACTAGGCCAGGGGCGGCCCGCTCTGCAAGCATTCTCGACGAGGGTACGGTATCGGCGGACGCAGCCGGGGGTTACAGGCCGATCGCCTCGGCCCGGGCGCGGCGCCAGCGGGCCGGTTGCTCGTCGTCTTCGATCACGGTCGGGCGGAAACGGTCGTGGTCGATCTCGACCAGGGCGATCCGCCCGCTCGTGTAGCTGCCAAGGTCGATCGAAAGCCGGTGCGGGCGCAACGTCACCTCCGGCTGGATACTGTGGCCATGCACCACGAAGACGCCGCCCGGATTGCGCGCGGCATTCAGGAAATCGGCCCTTATCCATTGGTAATGGGCATGTTCGGGATCATGGGCGGGGGTCTGCTTCCAGCCCGGCACGGCGGCGGCCATGGTCGCGAAACTGTCGAACCAGGGCGGCAGGCCGGCATGGACGAAGACGAGATCGCCGACCCGGTGATAATCCTTCAGGCGGTCGAGGAAGCCACAGCGTGCCGGCCCGAAGACCTCCGCCAGGGAGTGGAAACTCAGTTCGTCCCGGATGTCGCGCAGGATGACGTGGCCGCCGTTCTGCATCCAATAGGGGGCGAAGCGCCCGGTCTTGATCGACCACCACATGAACCAGTCGTGATTGCCGGCGAGGGGGACGAGATCCAGCGCCTGTTCCGCCTCGATCAGCAGGTCGAGCACGCCCAGGCTGTCCGGCCCGCGGTCGATATAATCGCCGAGCGTGACCAACGTGCCGCCGCCCCGCCGGCCCACGATGTCCAGCGCCCGCCGCAGCAGGGAGCTGACGCCGTGAATGTCGCCGACCGTATGGCCCTTGAACGCCGTCGCGACCGGCAGGGCCTGCCAATCGTGCTCGGTTACCGTAACGCTCATCGATCCTCGATGCGGGAATTCGAGCGCCCATCCTAGGCGGGTGGTGCCCGGCGGTCAGCCCGCGGCGGGCGCGGGGCCCCGTCTCCGGCGACGCATGGCCATAGGCGCGGCGGCCGCGAGATGGCATTGTCGGGCCGGCGCCGATTTCCGTGACGGGGGTCACGGCACGGCGCTGGCGGTCATGCCATCGTGGCCGTCCTTGGGGGATCGAAGACATGGCGGCAAAGCCGAGCCTGCCCGGCAAGAGCTGGGGATTGATGCTGTTTTCCTGCGCCACCGGGGCGGCCAAGATCGCCGCCCCGGTCGGTCAGGCCGTGGCGACCTGGAAGGGCTGGCGCAGCCCACCGGCCGACGACGGGCGTGCCGCCGGCCTCGCCCTGCTGCTGTCGATCTTCTGGGAAGAATCCCTGTTCAACAATATCGCGCAGACGGGTTCCGGCACCGCGGTCGGCTTCGGCCAGGTCGAGCCGGCCGAAATGTATAAATTCGACGCCGCCAATGTGGACAGTGCCGATGCCGGCATGCGGGAGGCGGTCAAGTCGGCGCAGATGAACGGCTATCTGGTCTACAACCTGCCGAAGCGGGTGAAGAACGGCAATCAGACCGTCCTGCAAGGCCGCTTGACCGATTTCGATGCCGCGATCGTCTCGGCCGCGGCGCTCCGCCATGTCTATGAGGTGAAGGGGCGGCGGGCGCAGACGTCGCTCGAAGCCTATG
>JAYSCC010000681.1:0-1781 GCA_041915065.1 Zavarzinia sp. | reverse complement strand
TGGTGACCTGGGCGCCCAGGTTGGCGGCCGCCGCGGCCGTCGCCAGGCCGATCCCCGAACTGCCGCCCACCACCAGGACCTCGCGGCTTGTGAAATCCAACATCTGCATCACTCCGATCTGCGTGACAGGGAGGATGACAAAGCGGTCGAGGTGAGAGAATATTGAGAAACGGCAAGCCAATCTTGCCTTGGCGTTGAGAATGGGCCCGCTCGACAATCTGACCGACCTTTCGATCTTCGCCCAGGCGGTGGCGACCGGTTCTCTCTCCGGGGCCGGGCGGGCGCTCGGCCTGTCGCTCGCGGTGGTCTCCAAGCGGCTGGCGGGGCTGGAAGCGCGGCTCGGCGTCCGCCTGCTGAACCGGACCACCCGGCGCCTGTCCCTGACCGAGGAGGGCGCGGCCTTCCACGAATGCTGCCTGCGCATCCTGACCGATGTCGATGCCGCCGAGGCGGCGGTGACGGCGCATCGCGGCGCGGTCGGCGGGTTGCTCCGCGTCACCTGCACGGCGGCCTTCGGGCGGCGCCAGATCGCCCCTCGCATGGCCGCCTTCACCGCCCTCTACCCCGATCTCCGGGTGCATCTGATCGCCACCTCCGTGGTTCTCGATCTGGTGAAGGAGGGCATCGACATTGCCATCCGCCAGGCAGTGTTGCCGGATTCGACCCTTGTGGTGAAGAGCTTGGCGCCCAACCGCCGGATCGTCTGCGCCGCCCCTTCCTATGTCGCGCGCTTCGGCGTGCCGGAGAGCCCGGCGGCCCTGGCCCGCCACCGCTTCATCGCCATGGGCGAGCCGCCGCAGAGCCAGCTCCGCTTCGAACGGCCGGATCGTTCTGAGAGCATCCTGGTCGCGGTCGAGGGCACGGTGCTGACCAACGACGGCGAACTCGCCCATGCCGCGGCACTGGGCGGGGCCGGCATCGTCATCAAGTCGATCTGGGACGTCGCCGACGATTTGGAGGCGGGCCATCTGGTACCGCTGTTGACCGATTGGCGGGTGCCTGCCTCGGCCATCCAGGCCGTCTATCCTTCCGCCCGCCTGCTGCCGCCCAAGGTGCGGGCCTTCATCGATTTTCTCGGCACCGAACTGCGCGCCACTTGGCGCTGGGGTGAGACATGACACCTCATCCGCATGAAACCGGCCTGAATGGGCGCCGCCGCGCCCGCGGCCTCGGCCTGCCGTTCCGGGGCACGCCCGGCCCCTTCAACGCGATCACCGACGTTCCCGGCGTCGAGGTCGGTTACACCACGTTGATCGACGCCGAGAGGCCGATCCGGACCGGCGTCACGGCGATCCTGCCCCGTCCGCGGGGGCGGCTGCTGCACCCGGTCTGGTCCGGCGTCTTCTCGATGAACGGCAACGGCGAGTTGACGGGCTCCCATTGGGTGCGCGACGGCGGCTGGTCCACCGGGCCGATCGCGATCACCAATACGGCCTCGATTGGCATGGTGCATCACGGCGTCAACCGCTGGATGATGCGGCGCTTCCCGGAACAGGTGGAACAACTCTGGTTGCTGCCTGTGGTGGGCGAGACCTATGACGGCTATCTGAACGAGATCGAGGGCCTGCATGTGACCGAGGCCGACGTGCTGGCCGCGATCGACGGAGCCGCGACCGGGCCGATCGCCGAGGGCAATGTCGGCGGCGGCACCGGCATGATCGCCTATGAATGGAAGGGCGGCACCGGCACGGCGTCGCGCCGCGTCGCCGTCCGCGCCGGGGATTTCACGCTCGGCTGCCTCGTGCAGGCGAACCACGGGCGCGGGCCGTGGTTCGAGGTCT
>JAYSCC010000680.1:0-1799 GCA_041915065.1 Zavarzinia sp. | reverse complement strand
GTCCTGACCGTCGTCGGCAACCCTGCCGAAGCCGCCCTCACCCCCCAGCACATGGCGGATATCGCCCTCGCCCTCGATCACGCGGGCGCCGAGGTCGAAGATCCGGTCTGGCTCGGCGACGGTATCGCGGCCGACCTGCCCTTCGACGGGCTCGATTTCGTCACCGCCGAGAAGATCGCCGACGTGGCGCTGGCCGGCCTGCCCTTCGACCGGCTGGCCCAGGCGGACCTCGGACGGGCCAAGCGGCTGCTGATCGCCGACATGGATTCGACCATGATCACGATCGAATGTATCGACGAACTGGCCGATTTCGCCGGCCTCAAGGCCGAGATCGCGGCGGTGACCGAACGCGCCATGCGCGGCGAGCTGGATTTCGAGAGCGCCCTCAAGGAGCGTGTCGGCAAGCTGAAGGGCCTTTCCGAAAGCGTGCTGCAGACCTGTTACGACGAGCGCGTGCGCTTCACGCCGGGCGCCCGCAGCCTGGTGCGCACCATGGCGGCCAAGGGCGCGCACTGCGCCCTGGTTTCCGGCGGCTTCACCTTCTTCACGAGTCGTGTCGCCGATTTCCTGGGCTTCCACGAGAACCGTGCCAATACGCTGGAAGTCGCCGGCGGCGCGCTGACCGGCACCGTCGCGATGCCGATCCTGGGCGCCCATGCCAAGCTCGAAGCCCTGCGCGGCCTGACCGCCCATTTCGGCCTTTCGCCCGAAGAGACGCTGGCGGTCGGCGACGGCGCCAACGACCTGCCGATGATCGAGGCCGCCGGCCTCGGCGTCGCCTTCCGGGCCAAGCCGAAGGTGGCCGCCGCCGCCCGCGCCAAGGTGACCCACGGCGACCTGACCGCCCTGCTCTATTTCCAGGGCTTTAGCCGCGACGATTTCGCAGTCTGAAACCTGTTTTTGCAAGTTTAGCGATGACGTTTTCGTTAATAATTGTCATGTTGGTCGCATGCCCAAAAATTATTGTTTTGTATATTTTTTCAGAATCATACCTCTGAATTTTGCTGCAAATTTGACAATTGAGCCTGCACTAAATTTAAATCCCTCTTGCTTGAGGGCGAGTATCAATGGGCGACCACCCTCTCGCCACTCCGGTCTGTTTTGAATTTCACTTTGAATTAAGAGATTAAATAATTGAGGATGGTTTTTTCTTATAAGCTCGACGGCATTATCAATATCATTTTCCGTAAATTCATCTTTCCTGTCGGTCATATTAAGTCATTCCAATCTGCGGCCGTCATCTTGCTTCATAACATTTACGGATAGGGCGTCGTCCCAGCCCCCAAGCCTGGGCCTTTCGTCGCAAAGGACCGGTCAGCCGAACAGCGCCGCCAATTCGTCCGGGTCGATCGCCGGCACCAGCCGGCCTTTCCGCCCGGCCATGGTCTCGGCCGCCAGCATGGCATTGACCACCGCTTCCTCCACCGCCTCGATCGCCGCCATGTAGAAGGCGTCGAGGTCGTCGTTGGGTACGGCGTCCAAGTGAAACAGTTCCGGTTCCGGCAAGGGGCCGAAGTCATTCGCCGTCGAAAAGGCGAAGAAGATGTCGCCCGATGAATTGCCGGACGGCGTGCCGTTCCGCCCGATGCCGATCGCGGCCCGCCGCGCCAGGCGTTCCAACTGGCCGGGCAACAGGGGTGCGTCGGTCGCCAGCACGACGATGATCGAGCCGGTCTCCTTCCGCCACACCGGCGGCGGCAACAGCTTTTCGCCGACGCGGACGCCGCAGACCTCGAACCACGGCCCGCGCCCGTGGTTCGCCTGCACGAGGCAGCCGAGCGTGAAATCCCCGGCGCGGA
>JAYSCC010000679.1:0-1801 GCA_041915065.1 Zavarzinia sp. | reverse complement strand
CGACGTGATCGGCATCCAGCGTCCTGGCGGCAAGGTCCTGGGCGATCCCGCCAATGTGAAGCTCCGCTACGACGACACCTATGCCGCCATGGCGGCCGAGGGCAAGCTGTAACCCGATCGGTATTGGAGAGCCTGACCATGCCCGCGCCGCGTTCCTTCCGTTCCCTGCCCATCGTCGACATCGCCGCCCTTCGGGGCGACGACCCCGCGGCCAAGGCGCGGGTGGCGGCGGAACTCGGCGTCGCCGGGCGCGAGGTCGGCTTCCTCTATGTTGCCGGCCACGGCATGGCACCCGAACTCTTCGACGGACTGCTCGATGCGGCCAAGCGCTTCTTCGCGGAGCCCGTCCCTGAGAAGATGAAGGTCTATATCGGCCAGTCGACCAACCACCGGGGCTATGTCCCGGTGGGCGAGGAAATCCTCTACGGCGGCAGCAAGGACCTCAAGGAAGCCTACGACCTCTCGGGCGACCTGCCGGCCGACGATCCCGACTATCTGGCCGGCAATCCCATGCTGGGGCCGAACCAGTGGCCGGAGCTGACCGGCTTCAAGGACCAGGTCGGTGCCTATTACCGGGCCGTGTTGCAGGTCGGCCGGGACCTGCTGCGTGGCTTCGCCCTGGCCCTCGGCCAGGAGCCGGCACTGTTCGACGGCTATGTGACCAAGCCGCCGAGCCAGCTCCGCATGATCCATTATCCCTATAATCCGGAAGCCAAGGACGTGATCGGCATGGGCGCCCATACCGATTACGAATGCTTCACCCTGCTCCATGCGACCGGCCCCGGCCTCGAAGTGCTGAACGGCGCTGGCGAATGGATCGACGTGCCGCCGGTGCCGGGTGCCTTCATCGTCAATATCGGCGACATGCTGGAAACCTGGACCAACGGCCAGTTCGTCGCCACCTCGCACCGCGTGCGCAAGGTGAAGGAGGAACGCTATTCGTTCCCCCTGTTCTTCAACGTCGACTATTACACCCGCGTCGCCCCCCTGCCCTGTTTCACGACCGAAGGGGCCACGCCGCGGCCGGCCTTGATCGCGGGCGAGCATCTCTTCGCCCAGACGGCGCAGAGCTTCACCTACCTCAAGAAGAAGCTCGACGACGGCACGCTGAAACTGCCCGAATCCTCCCTCGGCCTGTCCTCCTTCGGCCAGGAAGCCCTGCAGAAGGCCGGCTGACGCGCGTCCTCCCGGCCGCTACCATGCCGGTGCCGGGAGGGAGAGCATGAAGATCCATCATCTGAACGCGGCCACCATGTGCCCGCTGGGCGCCCGCCTGCTCGGGGCCGAAGGCGGGCTGTTCGATCGCGCCCGTTTCGTCTGCCATGTCCTGCTGATCGAAACGGCGGATGGATTGGTGCTAGTCGATACCGGCCTCGGCAGTGGCGACATCGCCGAGCCGAAGCGTCTCGGCGGCGCCTTCCTTTCCGTCCTGGGCCCGAAGCTCGACCCGGCGGAGACGGCGCTCGCCCAGGTGAAGGCGCTGGGCTTTTCGGCCGACGACGTGCGCCATGTGGTGCTGACCCATCTGGATCTCGACCATGCCGGCGGCCTGTCCGATTTTCCCAAGGCCAAGGTCCATCTCCACGCCCGCGAGCACGAGGCGGCCATGGCCCGGCGCAGCCTGCAGGCGAAATCCCGCTACATCCCGGCCCAATGGGCCCATGGCCCGTCCTGGCAGCTCTACGACGGTATCGGTGAGGACTGGTTCGGCTTTTCCGGTGTGCGCGCCCTCTCCGATGCCGAGACGGAAGTGCTGCTCGTGCCCCTGCACGGCCATACCGCCGGCCATTGCGGCGTCGCC
>JAYSCC010000678.1:0-1808 GCA_041915065.1 Zavarzinia sp. | reverse complement strand
CCGAGCGCTCATCGGACCGGCGGGCCGGCGCGCTATATGCGGGTCGAGGGCAGCGGGCGGCGGATCGGCTTCATCACCCCGCTCAGCCACAATTTCTGCGAATCCTGCAACCGCGTGCGTCTCACCTGCACCGGCACCCTCTACCTCTGCCTGGGCCAGGACGACGCGGCGGACCTCCGCGCCGTGCTGCGCGAGACCGACGACGATCGCCTGCTCCACGCCGCGATCGATGCCGCGATCGCGCGAAAGCCCAAGGGCCACGATTTCGTGATCGACCGGCCGGGCGCTGCACCGGCGGTCAAGCGCCATATGAACACCACGGGCGGCTGACCAGCATCATGACACGCGACCGCGTCACCTTCGTCGCTTCCGAAGCCCCGGACGCCCAGGCCGCCCTGAAGCGCCTGCGCCAGCGCTATGGTGACGCCGGCGACAATGCCGACGTGATCGTGGCGCTGGGCGGCGACGGCCTCATGTTGTCCTGCCTGCACCGGGTGATGACCGGCGGCTTCCGCGGCCAGCAACTGCCGATCTACGGCATGAACCAGGGCACCCTCGGCTTCCTGATGAACCCCTACGCCGAGGACGACCTGTTGATCCGCCTCGCGGTCGCCGAATCCTCCAACCTGCATCCGCTGCGCATGAAGGCGCGCGGGCGGAACGGCAAGATCACCGAGGCCCATGCCATCAACGAAGTCTCGCTCTTCCGCGAGACCCACCAGGCGGCCAAGCTGCGGATCTTCGTCGACAACCGGATGCGCCTCGACTCGCTCACCTGCGACGGTATCCTGCTGGCGACGCCGGCCGGCAGCACGGCCTACAACCTCTCGGCCCATGGCCCGATCCTGCCGCTCAATGCCGGCGTCCTGGCCCTGACCCCGATCAGCGCCTTCCGCCCCCGGCGCTGGCGCGGCGCCCTGCTCCACCACGAGGCGGTGGTCCGCCTCGAAGTCCTCGAAGCGGAAAAGCGCCCCGTCTCGGCCGTGGCCGACCACAACGAAGTGCGCAGCATCGCCGAAGTCGAAATCGAAGAAGACCGCTCGATCGCCCTCCAGCTCCTGTTCGATCCCGGCGGCGCGCTGGGCGAGCGGATCCTGTCGGAGCAGTTCGCGCCTTAGGCCTTTGGCAGGCCCTCAAGCGCCGGGCGGCCGCATCCGCGGCCTTGGCTCGCTCCGCTGAAGCTTCGCGGGGCCTCAATGGCCCTTGAAGGGTTTGCCCTCAGGTGCCGGGCGCGCGCATCCGCGCGCTTGGCTCGCTCCGCTGAAGCTTCGCGGGGCCTCAATGGCCCTTGGGTTCTTGGCCCTCAGGCGTTGGATGGGCTGGCCCGTTCGGCTGGAGGGGCTAGCGAAAGGGCGTTGTTCAGCCTTCCGGCGATGATGCGGAGCGCAGCCGCCTGGCGGTTGGCGATCGTGTTGCGGTGGCAGCCGATCATGCGGGCCAGGCGGGCGGCCGAGAGGCCGGAGGCGAGCGCCCAGGCGATGCGGCGCTGGGCTTCGGTGAGCCAGGCGAGCCAGGAAATCGTCGCCTCCAGCCGGTCGATCGCGCCTGGTGCGGGTGGCCCCAGGCGCACACGCGGGCCGGCGGCGGCATAGGCCGTGACCGCTTCCCGCACCACGTCCGGCCAGGCGGAATGCAGACCGGCGCGGAATTTGGCGTCCGCATCGGGCAGGCGGCGCAGCGTATCCGCCGCCTCTTCGAGCCGTGCCGCGACCATCTCGCTCGTCCACATGCCGCCCCTCCCGCCTGCGTTGTACGGGCACGAGCCTACCATTGAAAAGGAACAAATCAAGAACAATTTGCCCAATCCG
>JAYSCC010000677.1:0-1824 GCA_041915065.1 Zavarzinia sp. | reverse complement strand
GCGGCGATCGCTTCGAGGTCGGCGGTGCCGAGGGCATAGATCTCGGCCGGGCTGTGGCGGCCGTAGCCCTGGCCGTGCAGGCTCTTCCGCACGCCACGCCGGGCGATCGGCGGCAGCAGGTCGCGCATGCCGGGCGGCATCGCCCCGAAGAACGCCGGCTTCGACAGTCTCCAGCCCGCGGGATCGATCCAGCGGGCATAGAGCAGGACGAAATAGAGGCTCTCCTCGACCGTGCGGCGGATCAGATGGGCCAGCGCCCGCTGCCCCTCGTCGAGCCCGGCGTCGAGGTCGATGCCCTTGGCCTTGAAATGCTCGACGATGGCGCCGCTGTCGGCGATCCGCGTCCCGCCGTCGGTGATGAAGGGTAGCTTGCCCTTCGGCGCCAGGAAGGGCGGCGTGTTCACCTCGCGCCACTCGATGCCGGCGAGCGCGAAGAAGACTTCGACCTTCAGGCAGAACGGGCTCGGATTGATGCCCCAGGCCTTGGGAAACTGATGCAACTGGATCATGGCGGCGCCCCCTCGACGAGACCGCCATGATGCCATGCCGGCGGTGGCGGATCGATGGCGCGTCGCGCCGAACGGTCGCGCCACCCGCCCGTCCGCCAGGCAGATTCGCGCATCTCTTTCTGGCATGATGGGCGGCGATACCGACTCAAAGGGGAATTCGCGGTGGCGTTCGGGCGGTTTTGTCGGGCGGCGGTCGTTGCCGCCCTCCTCGGCACCGGCGCGGCGCAGGCGGCGGACATCACCGACTGCGACCGGCTGGCGGCCGACCCCGAGGATCCGACCCGTCCCCAAGGGGTCAGCGGGCGTTCGCCGTTCTGGATTCCGCCTGGGCCGGCGACGGCCGCCTGCCGGCAGGCCCTGGCCGCCCAACCGGACGACCACCGGATTGAATATCAGTTGGCGCGAGCGATCGGCGCCGGCGATCACGGCGCCCCTGAAGCGCTCTACCTGCTCCGGCGGGCGGCCCAAGCGGGCCTCGCAATCGCCCAATACCGCTACGGCTCGCTCTTGCTGGACGACAAATTCGGGGTGCCCGACCCGGCGGCGGCAGTGCAGTGGCTCCGCCCCGCCGCCGACGCGGGCCTGCCCGGCGCCCAACTGGCCCTGGGACGCCTGCTGCAATTCGGCGGCGGCACATCGGTGGACAGTGCCGGCGCCTTCGCCCTCTACCAGCAAGCCGCGGAAGCGGGGCTGCCCGAAGCCATGGACCGCCTCGGCTTGCTCCTGCTCTGGGGCGAAGGCACGCCCCAAGACAAAGCCGCCGGTGCAGCCTGGATTCGACGGGCAGCCGAGACCGGCTTGCCGGAAAGCGTCTATCACTACGCGCAATGCCTCACCGACGGGGTGGGTGTGCCCGAAAACAAGGAACAAGCCGCCATCTGGTTCCTGAAGGCCGCCGGGCTCGGCAACACGACTGCTGGAGCTACGATCGGCAACATGCTGCGCGAGGGCATTGGCGTGCCCCGGGACGCCGCGAAGTCGACGCGCTGGTACCGCTGGGCGGCCGAGCGCGGCAACGTCATCGGCATGTATAATCTGGCGCTTTCCTTGAAAACCGGCACGGGCGTCGAGAAGGACGAGGCTGAAGCCCTCCTGTGGTTCCGCAAAGCGGCCGAAGCCGGCGACAAGCTGGCCTTCTTCCAGACCGCGCAAATGCTGGACCTGGGCCAAGGCGGCCCGCGGGATCCCGTCGAAGCCGCCGTCTGGTATCGCAAGGGCGTGGAGGCCGACCTCACGGCCGCCATGCACAATCTGGCCGTCCTGATGGAACATGGCGACGGCATCGAGAAGGACGAAGCCGGCGCCCTCGCCCTCT
>JAYSCC010000676.1:0-1826 GCA_041915065.1 Zavarzinia sp. | reverse complement strand
CGCAGGCGGTCGACGATCGTCTCGTAGAGATCGAGCATGCCATCGCCATGTTCGGCTGAGAGATTGACCGCCTCGCCGAGGCCGAGTTCCCAGGCCCCGGTGGCGCCGATCTGACCTTCCTTGCCTTCCGCCTTGTTGGCGCAGACCACGATCGGCGTCGAAGTCCGGCGCAGCAGGCGCGAGAAGGCGAGATCGAGAGGGGTTACGCCGGCGCGGGCGTCGAACAGGAACAGCACGAGGTCGGAATCGGCGATCGCCCGCTCGGTCTGACGGCGCATGCGGCCTTCCATCGAATCGTCGACCGTGTCTTCGAAGCCGGCCGTGTCGAAGACCGAAAAATTCAGGTCGCCCAGGCGGCCGTCGCCCTCGCGCCGGTCGCGCGTGACGCCCGGTGTATCATCCACCAGGGCGAGCTTCTTGCCCACCAGGCGGTTGAACAGCGTCGACTTGCCGACATTGGGCCGGCCGACGATGGCGATCCGCAGACGGGCCTGATCCGAGACCATCGGGTCTCCCTCCGTTCAAATGCAAACGGCACGCGGGTCGTCCCGCGTGCCGTGCGAAAATCGATGCGCGCCTCAGCGGATGGCGACGAGCGTTCCGTTCGATGTCAGCACGTAGACGGTGCCGTTGGCGACGACGGGGGTGATCACCGTCTTGCCCGGAAGCTGGATCGAACCCAGCACGTCACCGGTATAGGGCGAAACCGCGGTCATGACCCCGGTATTGGAGGCGACCAGGACGCGGTCGCCGGCCAGCACGGGACCGGACCAGGAGACCACACCGCTCTTGCTCTTCTCGTCCTCGTAGCGGGCGAGCTGGGTGACCCAGCGCACGCGACCGTCGGCCCGGGTCAGGCAGATCAGGGCGTTGTCGTCCGAGACGAGATAGATGTAGTCGCCGCCGGCCCAGGGCGTGTTGCTGGAGCCGATGGAGCGATCCCACAGACGGGAGCCGGTGCGCAGCTCGATGCCGACGGTAGAGCCCGCATGGCTGGTCGCGAAAACGTCGCCGCGGTCGATCACGACCTGGCCGCGGATGTCGTTCAGCGCGGCGATCGGCGTCGTCGTGCCGGTGCGGATCAGGTTGTCCGACCAGACCACACGGCCGTTCTCGACACGGAGCGCGAAAAGCTCGCCCGAGGAGAAGGGAACCACCACGGCCTCGCCCGCCACGGCGGCGCTGGAGGCGCCCAGGAAGGCCGCACTCTCGGAGATACCGACATGGTTCCACAGCACGTCGCCGTTGTCGGTCGAGAGCGCGAAAAGCTGGTTGTCCTGGGTGATGCCGAAGACGCGGCCACCGTTCACGGTCGGGCCGGAGCGGAACGGAATGCCGATCGAGCGCTTCCAGATCACTTTGCCGTCGGCCGGGTTCAGGGCGAAGACGTCGCCGTAACCGGTGGTGGCATAGACCTTGCCATCGTCATAGGCGACACCACCGAAATAGCCGGTCGCCGAATCCTCGTCCTCCGGCTGGAGACTGACGCTCCAGCGCCGCTTGCCATCGAGGCTCAGCGCATTCACATGGGCACTGGTGTCGAGGACATAGATCGAATCGGTGGTGACCACCGGCTGGGCGACCAGGCGAGTGTCGGCCGAATCGCCGCTGCCGGCGTCCGCGGTCCAGGCGACCTTGAGGTCCTGGCCCACCATCAGGTGATACATGGCATGGGCCGGGTAGCCGCCGGGCTGCGGCCATTCCGGATTAGCGTAGGGCGGCGGCAATTGGACCGCGACGCCGGCCAGTGCCGGATCGGGCTGGACGTCCGGCGACTGGTCGGCCAGGACGGAAATGCGCTCGCCCTCGACCCGCTGGGTCGGGCT
>JAYSCC010000675.1:0-1834 GCA_041915065.1 Zavarzinia sp. | reverse complement strand
CAGGCGGCGCACCGTCAGGGCCGAACCGCGGACCGGGCCATGGATGCGCAGAGCCTCCAGGGCATATTCCGAACAGGTCGGCAGATAACGGCAGGACGGCGGCAGGAAAGGCGAGATCAAATAACGCCAGGCCAGCACCGGCAGGGCGAGCAGGCGAGCGGTGAGGGCGGCGATCCAGCCCATCACGGCGCGGTGCTCCGCAGCAGCTTCAGGCGGCCGAGGGCCTGCTCGAGGTCGCGCCGGAGGTCGGCGAAGGGGCGCTCGGCAGTATCCTGGCGGCAAATGAGGACATAGTCGGTGCCGCCCTTGGCATGCACTGGCAGCACTTCGGCCGCTAGGGCGCGCAGCCGGCGCTTGGCCCGGTTACGGGTGACGGCATTGCCGACTTTGCGCGAGGCGGTGAAGCCGACGCGCAGGTCCTGATCCGTCCCTTCCGGGCGGGCCATCGCCTGCAACATCAGGCCCGGGGTCGTGAACTTTCGTCTTGCCCCTGCCACCGCCAAAAACTCCTGCCGCGTCTTCAAGCGAACAAGCCGCAGCCGCATGCCTGCCCCAGGCGAGGGGCCGTCATGCGGCTGCGGCGGATCGTTCGGGGCCGGCCCGCGATCGGCCGGCTGCATCGTCAGGCCGAAAGGCGCTTGCGCCCCTTGGCACGGCGCCGCGCCAGCACCAGGCGACCACCAACGGTCGACATGCGCGAACGGAAGCCATGACGGCGCTTGCGCACCAGGGCGCTCGGTTGATAGGTCCGCTTCACCGGATCACTCCATTAGTTCCTGGTCGGCGTCGCCACGAGGGCGCCGTCGAAAACGAGCCCCGGTCTATACGGTCGGGCGCGGGCGAAGTCAACCGCTGGCCGCTATTTTCCGTCGCATATCGCTACCATCCGCCGATCCGCCGCCTTATCCTGCATTGCGGCAAGGTGACGGCAAGGGAATCGGGGGCGACGATGGCGGCGAAAGTGGTGACGGTGGCGCAGCAGAAGGGTGGCGCCGGCAAGACGACGGTCGCGGCCCATCTGGCGATCGCGCTCGCCGAAAAGGGCAAGACGGTCGTCGTCGTCGATACCGACCCGCAGCAGAGCCTGGCCGCCTGGGTCCGCGTGCGCGCCGCCTTCGGGGCCGGCGAAGTGCCGATCCAGGTCAAGGCCGCCCCGGGTTGGAAGGCCGGCACCGAAATCGACCGCGCCAAGCGCGAAGCGGACATCGTGGTGGTCGACAGCCCGCCCCATACCGAGAGCACGGCGAAGACCGCGATTCGCGCCGCCGACCTGATGCTCGTGCCCATGCAGCTCTCGCCCATGGACATGTGGGCGACCAAGCCGACCCTCGACCTCGCCGCCTCCAGCCGGGTGCCTTTCCTCCTGGTGCTCAACCGCGTCTCGCCCCGCGGCAACCTGAACGACCAGGTGATGCGCGAGATTGCCAAGGCCGGCTATCCGGTGGCGCTGGCCCGGCTCGGCAACCGCACGGCCTTCGCGGCGAGCCTGCTCGACGGTTTCGGCGTCACCGAGGCGCAGGGGAAATCCCCTGCCGCCGAAGAGATTCGCGGTCTCGCTACCGAGGTGCTCGAGCGCCTGGGCTTCTGATCGTGGCGGATTGGACGCGGCCGGTTCCCGGGCCGCGCAACCTGATCACCGATGTCGGCGGTCTTAGGGTCGGCAATGCCGAAGACGGCGCCTTGCGCAGCGGTGTGACCGTGCTGCTGCCCGACCAGCCGGCGGTGATGGCGGTCGACCAGCGCGGCGGCGCCCCCGGCACGCGCGAGACCGACAGCCTGGACCCGGCCAATTTCCTGACGTCCTTCCATGCCCTGGTGCTGTCCGGCGGTTCGG
>JAYSCC010000674.1:0-1834 GCA_041915065.1 Zavarzinia sp. | reverse complement strand
ATCATGCCGGCGGTCATGCGGGTGACCTGCTCGGTCCCGGCCCCATCTTTCCAGTGCATGTCGACCACGCCGTCGAGCACGACGAAGACTTCCTCGCCGTCGTTCACATGCCAGCGATAGGGCGCATCGGTCCAATGCAGGCGCACGGTGGCGGCATCGAAGCGGGCGATGTCCAGCGCCGCCCAGGCGCGCTCGCCCGTGAAGTCGGCGGGCGAGACGAAGCGCATTACAGCAGCTCGTCCACCGTCTCGACCGGGCGGGTCGGCCGCGTGCCCTTGGGGCCGGAGACGATCGGGCGGTTCAGCAGGATCGGATGGGCGGCAATGGCGTCCAGAATGGCGTCGTCGGATGCCTTGGCCAGGCCCAATTCCTTGGCCAGCGGCTCCTTGGTGCGCAGCAGGTCCTTCACCGTCATGCCCGGGGCCTGGCCGAGGGTGACCAGTTGGGCGCGGCTGAGCGGCGACTTCAGATAGTCGACGACGGTCGGTTCGATGCCGCGCTCGCGAATCCGCTGGAGGGTATTCCGCGAGGTGCTGCACTTCGGGTTGTGGTAGATCGTCACGGTCATGGTGGCGCCAGGATCGGAAGCAGGGCCGGCGACGTCAAGACCGTTCGCGCGGGCTTGCCGTGGGGCCAGGGTTCTGCTTCCCTGCCCGGCGCGACAGCGACAACGATGCGGGCAAACCGCACAGGCCCAGGACTTCCGATGACCGAGACCGCCGCCCTTTATGGCGCCCCCTGCTCCCTCTATACCGCCAAGGTGCGCTGCTTCTTCCGCAAGCACGGACTGCCCTTTCGCGAATATTTCACCTCGCATCCGCAGTATCGAGCCGCCGTCTATCCCGCCGTGAAGAACCACCGGGTGCCCGTGGTGGCCTTCGCCGACGGCGAGATCCTACAGGATTCGGCCGTGATCCTGGATGCGCTGGAGCGGCGCCACCCCGAAGTGCCGCGGCCGTCGGGCGCGCTCCGCGTGCTCGAACTCTTTTTCGAAGCCTATGCCGACCGTGCCCTGCTCAAGCCGGCGATGCACTACCGCTGGAATTTTCCAGAAGCGAATGGTGCCTTCATCGGCGGCGAATTCGGCCGCCTGCTGGCCTTCGACCGGCCGCCCGCCGAATGGCTCACCATTGGCCGCGACCTTGCGGCGCGCATGGCCGCCTATCTGCCGCCCCTCGGCATCACGGAAGAGACGATCCCGGCGATCGAGACCTGCTATCTCGCGCTGCTCGACCGTTTGAACGAAGTGTTCAGCCGCCAGCCCTATCTGCTCGGCGATGCGCCGAGCCGGGCCGACTATGGCTTCATGGGCCCGCTCTTCGCCCATCTCGGGCGCGACCCCCATCCGCTTCGCCTGATGCAGCAGAACGCCCCCATGGTGTTCCGCTGGGTCGAGCGCATGAATGCCGCCGAAATCTCCTCGCCCGAATTTCCGGACCGGGTGCCTGGCTTCGCCGCGACTGAGGCGCTTTCCGCTGTGACCCGCCAGGCGGTCGCGGAATTCCTGCCCGAGATGCGGGCGACCGCCGAAGCCTTCGCGCTCTGGGCGGCGCAGAACCCGGATTTCCCGGCCGGTCAGGCGATCTCGCCCAAAGGCGAGGACCAGCCGAGCTTCGGCCGGATCTCCTTTGCCTTGGGGGATGCCACCGTCCACCAGGCGTCCGCCGGGCATTCGCTGTGGCTGTTGCAGCGGATGCAGGATGCCTTCGCCGCCCTCGACGCCGAGGGCCAGGCGGCGGCGCGCGACCTCTTCGCCGCCGCCGGGGGGGAGGCCTTGCTGGACCTGAAACTGGCCCGCCGCCTCGCCCGCATCGGCAACAAGCTGGCCCTCGCC
>JAYSCC010000673.1:0-1837 GCA_041915065.1 Zavarzinia sp. | reverse complement strand
CTTGATCGCCACGCCGCCGATCTCCTTGGCGGTCTGTTCGGCCAGATCGAGATTCATGTCGAAGATCGCGACCTTCGCGCCGGCCTTGGCAAGTTCCTTCGCGGTGGCCGCGCCCAAGCCAGAAGCACCGCCGGTGACGATCGCGCCCACGCCCTGCAACTGCATGACTCTTCCTCCTGATTGTTTGCTCATACAACGAAGTCGCCGGGTTCTACCAGATTGGGCCCCGGCTGACGAGGCTTGGGCCCGGCGCCGCCCCTTGAGCGGTCTGCCCGTCGCCCCCATATCTGCCGGGTGACCCTCGACCCCAATCCGCCCGGCTACCAGCTCCCCGCCGATCCTGCCCGGCTGGCGCAGGAAGAACCGCGCCTCGAGCGCCGGTTCTGGCGCAAGCTGCGGCGGACGCTGGGGCACCTGCCCTTCGCCGACACCTTTCTCGCCGCCTTCTACGCCGCCATCGATCCGAAGACACCGGCCGGTGCCAAGGCGATCCTGCTCGGCGCGGTCGGCTATTTCATTGTGCCGATCGACGTGATCCCCGACGTGTTCGGCGCGCTCGGCTACAGCGACGACGTCGCGGTCATCCTGGCCGCGATCCGTGCCGTCGAGGGCAGCATCACCGAAGGCCATCGCGAGCGGGCGAAGGCCTGGCTCGAACGGATGCGGCAGGCCGGCTGACCTCGCCTGCGGTATTGCCGACACGGCCGGCATGCTAGTCTTGCCGCATGGCCCGTCTTGCCCGCCTCGTCCTGCTGCTGCTCCTGGCCAGTCCGGCGGCCCTTGCCGCCGCCGGGAAGCCGGCGCCGCCGCTCAGTTTCGCCGCCGGCACCGTGCTGGCCGGCGGCTATGTGCTGACCGCCGACGTCACGCTGCCGCCGGCACCCGGCCCGGTCATCCTGCCGGCGCGCGAGGGTCCGCTGCGCTGGCGCGTCGCCGTGCAGGATGGCGTGACGCGCCTGCTGCAGCCCGACGGCCACTGGGCGGCACGCGCCGAATTCACCGAAACGATGCGCGACGGCCGGCGGATCTGCCTCGTCTACCAGACCACGCTGTCGCCGGAATGGGCCATGCACGGCCGCGAGCGGCAGGATCATGCCGATATCGCCGTGGCCGATGACAAGGTCTACACCTTCCGCGACATTCCCTGCCCCTGACGCCGCCGCATGAAAAAGCCCGCCGTCCCTTGCGGGGCGGCGGGCCATTGCATGATGTCGGCAGGCTCAGCGCGGCTGCAGGATCACGGTGCCGGCCGGCGGGCTGACCGGCGCGGGCTGGATCACCATGGTGCCGGGCTGCGGGCTCGGCTGCACGATCACCGTGCCCGTGGCCGGCGGCACCACCGTGGTGGTCGTGGTGGTACCGGCCGGCGGCACGAACATCGCGGTGACCTGCTCCAGTTCGACATTGATGCCGGTCGACGGCGCCGTCTTGGTCAACACCTGGTAGAGCTTGGCATTGCGGAACAGGATGCGGCCGCCCTGCTCGATCCAGGCGGTCACCACGTAGGTGGCGGACGGATTGATGTCGCCGGGCCGATAGGGCAGCGAGAAGCGGGTCACCGCGCTGCTTTGCGGCACGATGCGCTGCTCGGCGATCACCACCGGATAGGCCTGGCCCTTGGTGACGTCCTCGAGGCGGACCACCACCACCGAATCCGCCGGCAGGATCAGCCGCTCGCGATACGAGACGGTGCCGTCGACGGAGTTGGCGCGCGTGGCGCAGGCGGCAACGGAGGATGCCGCCACAACGGCAGCGAAACTGGCAATGAATGTGCGACGGGCGATCATGATCTTGCTCCTTATGATCGAACCAACAGGTTGCGCCCGCGAACGCCGGG
>JAYSCC010000672.1:0-1837 GCA_041915065.1 Zavarzinia sp. | reverse complement strand
CCCGACCAGTTCGAGATCGTGGTGCCCAGCCTGTCGATCCTGGCCGAGCCGCCGGTGGCCGTGGTCGACAAGGTGGTGGACAAGCGCGGCACCCGCAAGGTCGCCGAAGCCTATCTGAAGTACCTCTACACCAAGGAAGGCCAGGAGATCGCGGCCCAGTGGTTCTATCGCCCGCGTGACAAGGAAGTGGCGGCCAAGTACAAGGAAACCTTCCCGACCATCGAACTGGTCACGATCGACGATGCGGCGTTCGGCGGCTGGCGCAAGGCCCAGGCCACCCATTTCGCGGACGGCGGCGTGTTCGACCAGATCTACAAGCCGTAAGGACGAGACTTGGCATCCACTGGGTTCCTGTCGAGACGGCATCGGCCGAGCGTCATTCCGGGCTTCCGGACGACGCTCGGTTTTTCGCTCGCCTATCTCGGCGTCATCGTCCTGATCCCGATCGCCGCCTTGTTCGTGAAGGCGGGCGAGATCGGCTTCGGCGGTGTCGTCGCCATCGCGCTCGACTCCCGGGTGCTGGCGGCGCTGCGCCTGTCCTTCGGGGCGTCGCTGGTGGCGGCGCTGATCAACGGTGTGTTCGGCCTGATCGTCGCCTGGGTCCTGGTGCGTTATCGCTTTCCGGGCAAGCGGGTGGTCGATGCCATCGTCGACCTGCCCTTCGCCCTGCCCACGGCGGTCGCCGGCATCACACTGGCGACACTCTATGCCCGGAACGGCTGGGTCGGCGGCCTGGTCGGGCCCGGCACCTGGGTCGGCGAGCTGTTCGGGCCGAAGGGCATGATGATCGCCTATACGCCGCTCGGCGTCGTGCTGGCGCTCACCTTCATCGGCCTGCCCTTCGTGGTGCGCACGGTGCAGCCGGTGCTGGCCGATTTCGACGTCGAGACGGAAGAGGCGGCGGCGAGCCTGGGCGCTTCGCGCGTCGCGACCTTCGTCCGGGTCATCCTGCCGGCGATCCTGCCCGCCCTGGTGACCGGTTTCGCGCTCGCCTTCGCCCGGGCCGTCGGCGAATATGGCTCGGTCATCTTCATCGCCGGCAATATCCCGATGGTCTCCGAGATCGCGCCGTTGCTGATCGTGACCAAGCTCGAGGAATATAATTATGCCGGCGCCGCGGCGATCGCCGTGATCATGCTGGTGATTTCCTTCTTCCTGCTCCTGGTGATCAATGTGCTCCAGCGCTGGAACCAGTCGAGGATGCAGGCCTGAGCATGGACGGCGCCCCCCGCAGCAACGACGCCACGACCGAAGGCCCCTTCCTGCGCCTGAGCCTTTCTGGCCTGGCGCTCGCCTATCTGGCGCTGTTCCTGGTGCTGCCGCTGGTCGCGGTGTTCACCCAGGGCCTAGCCAAGGGCTTCGGCACCTTCTTCGACGCCGTCGTCGAGCGCGACACCTGGAGTGCGATCACCCTGACCCTGACTGTCGCCGCGATCTCGGTGCCGCTCAACATGGTGTTCGGCGTCGCCTCCTCCTGGGCCGTCGCCAAATATGAATTCCCCGGCAAGTCGGTGCTGATCACCCTGATCGACTTGCCCTTCTCGGTTTCGCCCGTGATTTCCGGCTTGGTCTATGTCCTGCTCTTCGGGGCACAGGGCTACCTCGGGCCGTTCCTGGCCGAGCACGACATCAAGGTGATTTTCGCGGTGCCCGGCATCGTGCTGGCCACCGTCTTCGTGACCTTCCCCTTCATCGCGCGCGAACTGATCCCGCTGATGCAGGAGCAGGGCACCTCGGAAGAAGAGGCGGCGCTCTCCCTCGGGGCGTCAGGCTGGCAGACCTTCTGGCGCGTCACCCTGCCCAACATCCGCTGGGGCCTGCTTTACGGCGTGTTGCT
>JAYSCC010000671.1:0-1851 GCA_041915065.1 Zavarzinia sp. | reverse complement strand
GACATCCTCCACCTTCTCCCCACTGACCCAGACCTGACGGCCGTCGGACAGGCTGCGGCGATATTCGGCCCTGGTCATCAATCCCATGCTACTCGTTCCCGTCGCTAAGCGCTTCTACCGGTGGGCCGACGCGATCGACGCGCCGGCGGCCTGCCTCACTGCTTGATGATCTTGTAACCGTAACCGTTCTTGCCTTCGGCACCGCCGGTATAGGTGAAGCTGTGCGTGTCGAAGATCGAGTCGAAACGGCGGGCCACAATGGCGTCGTCCGCCACCACCTCGATCGGGCGATAGGCGTGATGTTCCTGCCCTTCGGTGACGATCGGCGAATTGTCGACCGTGTTGTAGGTGCAATGCATGATCGTGCGCGGCATGTCGGACGGATTGCCCGACGAGGCATGCAGGATGTTGCCGTGGAAGAAGCAGACGTCGCCGGGCGACAGTTCGACCGGCACGGTCGGCAGCTGCTTCTGCAAATGCTCGAGACGGACCGGATCACAACCGATCGCTTCGCCGACCTGGACATGGTTGATGCGGCCGACCTTGTGCGAGCCCTTGATCACCCGGACGCAGCCGTTGGCGACGAGGAGCGGATCCACCGCGATCATGGCGGTCAGCATGTCGGGCCAGATGCAGCCTTCGTCGTACCAATAGGGGTAGTCCTGGTGCCAATCCCAGCGGCCGACCGAATGGGGGCGCTTCAGGGACAGCTTGGAGTGCCAGTGATAGACCGGCTTGCCGAGCAGCATGGCGGCACCGGCGACGAGACGGGCCATGCGCGGCACGATCCCGACATAGTCGTTGGAATGGTCGGTCCAGCCGATCACTTCCTGCGGATTGCCCGAGCTGTCGGCGACGGCACGCAGGCGCCCGCCCAAGGACGGGTCGGCGCGGCAGGCAGCCTGCAGGGGTTCGATCTCTTCCGGGGAAAAGAAGCCGGGAACGATGACGAAACCGTCGCGCTCGAACACGGCGACTTCATGAGGGCCGAGCGGCTTCGACGTCGCGGGGATCGGCGATTCCTGAAACGCGGCCATGGCGGAAGACATTGAAGGGGCTCCATTGCAAGCGGTGACGTTAATGGATACTGTACACAGAGTTCACTCGCTTGCAAGAGCCAGTGCATGATCTCACCTGTTAAATCTTTCGAAGGTCCGCCATGCCGTCGCCCATCCCCTCGCCGCTCCGCCTTCTCGCTCTGCGACCCGCGGGCCAGCCCGAGGCCTATCATCTGACGGAAGAGCGTCTGGCCGCGGCCGTCGCCCGGGCGGCCGGCCCCCTGCCCGCTTGGCGTTTCACCCTGGCCGACCCCAAGGCGGCGGAGATCGGCGCGCTGCTGGCCGAGGCCGACGTGCTGGTCGGCTCCAGCGTGCCGACGGCGGCGGTGGCGGCCAACAGGGGTCCGCTCACCCTGATCCAGCTCACCTCGGCCGGGGCCGACCACCTGCTGCCTCTGGACTGGCTGCCGCGCGGCGTCGACCTCGTCACCGCCAGCGGCGTGCACGGCCCCAAGGTGATGGAATGGGCCATGATGGTGCTGCTGATGCTGCACGGGCATATGCCCCATTTCACCGCCGCCCAGCGCCGCCATGAATGGAGCCCGCGCGAAAGTTCGACCATCGCGGGCAAGAGCCTGCTGGTCTTCGGCACCGGCGGCATCGGCAAGGGTGTGGCGGGGGCGGGACGCGCCCTCGGCCTCCAGGTCGTCGGCGTCAATCGCGGCGGCGCGCCGGCCGACGGTTTCGACCGGGTGGTCCCGTCGGCGGCGGCCGGCGTGCCGCTCGCCACCGCCGATTTCGTCGCCCTCGCCATGCCGCTCACGGCGGAAACCCGGGGCACGATGGATGCGCA
>JAYSCC010000670.1:0-1857 GCA_041915065.1 Zavarzinia sp. | reverse complement strand
TCCGCGTTTCCACTGCGAACTCGAAAACGGCGAGGTGACCCTCGAAGTCCTGACCGAACTGGCCCAGGAATTCGATTTCTCGGGGATCACGCTGATCGCCTCTTTCACGGTCAACCCCGAGGTCGCCGCACTGTTCGATGATGTTTGTTTCTTCTTCCGCGACGCCGTCGTTTCGACCCGCGCGCTGGCCCCGCCACGCCACGAGATCCTGGGTGCCGCGCCGACCTGCGTGAACACGGCGCTGCGTCTCGGCGCCGCCATGGGCTTCGTCGACTTCGTGCTCTTCGGCACCGACTGCGGCTCGAAGCAGGGCCAGTCGAAACACGCCAAGGACACGATCTACAATCTGCAGGAAAAGCACCGCGCCCACGACCGCAAGACCCAGTACAACCAGGTGATGCCAGGCAATTTCGGCGGCACGGCGCTCTGCGACTGGGTCCTCGGCCTGTGCAACCGGATGCTGGCGGACGCTACCGGCCACCTCAATCTCAACGTGATGAACACGGCCGACGGCGCACGCATCGCCCACACCAAGCCCAAGGTCGCGTCGAGCATCCGCCGCCTGCCGGTAGCCGCTGATTTCGAGCGCCTCGCCCGCGACCTCGAGCGGATCGCCACGCCCTATCGGGCCGGCGAATTCCTGGCCCGCTGGGGCGGCGGCCCCATGGCCGAGAAGGCGGATGCCTTCTTCGAAGACCTGCTCGTTCTGATGGACGAGGCGGTCGCGGAGGGTGACGACCTGGTCGCCTTCTGGCACCGCTTGGTCGGTTTCCTGAACGAGGCCGGCATGCGCTACGGCAACCTCCAGCACATCGCCGAAGGCTCGCTGCGCTCCATGCCGAAGATCGGCATGTATTTCATCCACCGCGTGACGGACCCGGAAAAACGTGCCAAAATGGTGACATTCTTCTTGGAGGAATACCGGGCCTCGATCGTCTTCATGCGGGAAGGCACGGCGGACCTCCTGAAGCGGATCGATAGCGAGCGATCGGCCGATGCCCGTACCCTGGGCGCGGCGGGCGGCTGACAGAGGAGCGAGGACAGGACGATGGTTTCGGCGGTCTATCTCGGCGGCACTGCGGCTCAGCAGAAGCAGGCCGTGTCGGATTCGCTGGACCAAGTCTACACGCTGATCAAGGCCGGGCTGGAGACGCGCAAGGCCAAGGAACTGGCCAAGGTCCAATATACCTATACGACCCAGTCCAAGCTGCCTGCCCTGCAGGCCGAGATCGACCGTCTTTCGGCCAATCGCGACGCCGCCTCGGACGCGGTTTCGTCGCTGAAATCAGCGCATGAAGGCGCGCTCAAGGTCCTCGACTATCTGAACAACGCCTCGGCCGCGGCCAAGGCCGGCAATGCCTCGGCCTTCGATTCGGCCCTCACCCAGATCAACATCCTGGTCGGCAGCCGGGCCGCCGACGACAGCAACCTGATCGGTAATTCGGGCTCGGGCCAGACCGGCTCGAAAACCTTCTCCTTGAGCGCGGGCACGTCCGACGTGCTGGTCGCCCTGCAGTCGCTCGGGACCTCTTATCTGCTGACCGACCAGAACACCGGCGCCCGGCTGACCCCGGACTTCTATTCCCAGACGCTGAGCGTGGGGAACGGCGAGAAGGTGGCATTGTCGCAGCTCTCGCTGGTGTCGCGGACCGACAATTCGGTGACCTTCACCGACGGCACCAGCACTTGGTCCGCCGACTTGCAGACCGGCGGGCTGCCGCTCGGCTCGTCCTTCCTCTATGGCGGGTTGACCGGCGACGGCCAAACCCGGGCCCTGTCCGACATCGATGCGGCGATGAAGATCGTCGCCAAGGCGGTCGGCACGCTCGGCAACACCAAGCTTCAAGCCGAAGTCGG
>JAYSCC010000669.1:0-1864 GCA_041915065.1 Zavarzinia sp. | reverse complement strand
CCAAGCCCCGGTCAGACCCAGCACGGCGAGATCATGCTCCAGCAAGGCGGCCGGCAGGGCGAGCGCCAGCGCCACCGCCATGATGGCGAAGGCGGCGAAACGCACGACGTCGACGGTGATCGCCCGTTTGTTGCCGCCAGCGCGATAGATCGCATAGGCCATCCACAGGGCCTGGATCTGGGCGACGATCAGCAAGACACCGATCGGCCGCGCTGGCAGCATGATGATGAAACCGAAATATTTCACAGCCTGGAGCACCGGGTAGAGCATGATCCGCTGCACTTCGGCCAGCCGGTTGTAACGATAGAAGACCAGGCGGATGACCACCAGGATCGCGACCCAGGTCGCCGCCAGCCGGCCGAAGCGCTCCGGCGCCGGCCATTCCCAGGCCGGTCCCAGCGAAATCAGCAGGCAGCCCAGGAAGCCGAGGACGAGGCCCCAGGGCCAGGCGTGGCGGGCGAGCGGAAAGCCTTCGTAGAGCAGGTGTTCGGGCCTGAGCGTCGGCGCCACTTCCTTCTTGGCGGCGACCTGGTCGTTCTCGAAATAGCCGATCTCATAGATGGTCAGGACCGACATGAAGAGGGCGAGGAGGCCGAACGCCCAGGGCAGCGTCGGCCCCGCCGCCGGCCAGGTCGCCAGCGCCAGAATCGGCAGCTCGCGCATCAGGCTGTTGTAGAGCACATAGGCCTTGCCGTATTTGGCATGGCCCGTGTAACGCATGGGGAAATAAAGGCTCTCCTCCGCGCCGTAGACCGGGCCGGTCGGCGCCACCAGCAGGGGCACCCCGACCGCATCGAGGGCGTCCCGGTCATCCTCCGAATCCGTCAGCATGACGGCCGAGGCGAGTTCGGCCGCCGTGAAATGCCGTTGCAGGAGGGCGCGCTTACCGGCCAGCAGGGCACCGGGCCTCGGCAGCAGGCCGGTCGAAAGGCGCCGGCAGCCCTCGAAGGAACTGCCCGCCAGCAGGGGGCGGAGCAGGAAATCCAGCGCGAAGGTGACGATCACGATCCGCTCCGGCGGCAGCCGGCGCAGCGCTTCCGCCAGCGGGTGGCGGCTTCGTTCGGCGAAGAAACCGGCCGCCTCGCGCCGCCAGCGCAGCAAGGTCCAAGGCATCAACAGGGTGACCGCGACCACCGCCAGATAATCGCCCAGTCGGTAGCCGTGGCGGCCCAGCACGCGCCAGGGCACCAGGCCGCGCAGGGCGGCCAGGATCATAGAGACCAGGATGCCCGGGCGGGCACGGCGCAGATATTCGTCCGTGCTGCTGGCGGCGAGCAGCGTGTAGTCGAAGTCGACGAAGACCAGGCCCTCGGCCGTATCCAAGGCCGCCTGCACCTCGTCCATCGTGGCGCGTGCGGCTACTTCCGAGGACTTGCCCATTCCACCTGCTCTCGAAGACCCGGGACGGGCCGATGCCAAGAGATCCCTTGTCGCCAGCGCCGGGCGCCTCGGTCAAGCGTCTTTTGGCCGCCCCTTGCCAATCCGGGACGTCCGGGCTCTGCTCTTCGCGGGAAAGGATACGTCCATGCAGCCGAACGACAAGGAAGGGCGGCCGCCGCACCCGCTGGACAGCTTGCGGGAAGTCGGCGCGGGAATCGATCTCCTGCGCGGCCTCGCCTCGGCGGTGAAGGCAGGCTTGAGCCCGGGCCGCGACCTCGGCCATGGCGCGAGGGTCGCCGTGCTGCCCGGCTACGGCATGGACGACGCCGCCACGCTTCTGCTACGCCGCCACCTCGACCATCACGGCTTCAAGGCGGAGGGTTGGGGCCTCGGCCGTAACACGGGCGCAGTGCCCGATCTGGCGCGGCGCTTCGCCGAACGACTGTCGCACCGGGTTGCCGCCTTCGCCACCCCCTATGCCCTG
>JAYSCC010000668.1:0-1869 GCA_041915065.1 Zavarzinia sp. | reverse complement strand
CGCCGATGGCACCGGCTAGGTCGCCAAGATCACCAATGCCGCCGAAGACCCCGGCGTGACCGATTTCCAGACCCGGGCCCTCCTCCATGTCGAGGGCGCCGGCCTGCCCGTGCCGCGCCTCGTCCGCAGCCGGACGGGTGCCGTGGTCGAGCGGATCGCCGGCCTGCCCTTTCGCCTGATCACCCTTTTGCCCGGCGTGCCGCTGGCCGGCCTGCCCCGCACGCCGGCCCTGCGCCGGAACCTGGGTGCTGCGCTCGGCGCGCTCGATGCGGCATTGGCCGGCTTCCGCCATCCGGCGGCGCGCCATGTCCTACCCTGGGATCTGGCACAAGCGTCGTCCCTGCGGCCCCTGCTCTCCCATGTCGAAGATCCGCGCCGCGCCCTGGCGGAGGCGGCGCTCGACCGTTTCGAGACCCATGTGCAGCCCCGCCTCGCCGCGCTCCGCTGGCAGGTCGTGCACGACGACATGAACCCCTGGAACGCCCTGGTCGAGCCCGCGGCGCCGGAGCGGATCAGCGGCTTGATCGATTTCGGCGACATGGTCGAAACCGCCCTGGTGAACGATCTCGCCATCGCCTGCGCCTATCAGTTGACGCCCGGGGACGACTGGCTGGCCGGCGCGCTCGAGGTTGCCGCCGGGTTCCAGGCCACTTGCCCGCTGCGGCCCGACGAAGCCGCCCTCTTGCCGGAGCTGATCGCCACCCGCATGGTGGCGACGGTGGCCATCACCGGCTGGCGCGCCCGGCGACATCCGGGCAATGCCGCCTATATCCTGCGCAATGCGCCTTCCGCCTTCGCCGGGCTGGAGGCGCTGGCCGCCCTCGACCGGGGGGCAGCGGCGGCCCGCTTCACGGCGCTCTGTGGGGAAGACTGAGCATGGCCATGGTGAATGCCTTCGATCCGTCCAAGACCGGCGCCCTGCCGGCGCAGGAAGCGGCCATGATCGAGCGCAGGCAGAAGCTGCTCGGCCCCGCCTACCGCCTGTTCTACGAAAAGCCCCTGCATATCGTGCGGGGCGACGGCGTCTGGCTCTATGACGCCGAGGGCAAGGCCTATCTCGACACCTATAACAATGTCGCCTCGATCGGCCATTGCCACCCCCATGTGGTCGAGGCGCTGAGCCGGCAGGCCGGCCTGCTCAACACCCACACCCGCTACCTGCACGAGACGATCCTCGACTATGCGGAGCGGCTGCTCTCCTATTTCCCGCCCGAACTTTCGCATGTGATGTTCACCTGCACGGGGTCGGAGGCCAACGACTTGGCACTTCGCATCGCCATGGCGCATACCGGGCGGCAGGGCGTGATCGTCACCCGCCTCGCCTATCACGGGCTGACCGTCGCGGTTTCCGAACTTTCGCCCTCGCTGACGCCGGAGGAGCCGCGGCCGGCCCATGTCTGCCTCGTCGATGCGCCGGACGGCTTCCGCCACAACGGCGACGACGTCGGCCAGCGCTTCGCCGAAGGGGTGCGCCGGGCGATCGCCATCCTGCGCAGCCGCGGCATCGAGCCGGCAGCCCTGCTGGTCGACACGATCTTTTCCTCGGACGGTGTCTTCGCCGACCCGCCCGGCTTCCTGGTCGAGGCGGTCGACGTCATTCGCGAGGCCGGCGGCATTTTCATCGCCGACGAGGTGCAGCCGGGCTTCGGCCGCATCGGCCACGGCTTCTGGGGCTTCGCCCGCCACGGCCTGGTGCCCGACATCGTCACCATGGGCAAGCCCATGGGCAACGGCCACCCCATGGCCGGCATCGCCGTGCGGCCGGAGGTGGTGGCCGAATTCGCCGCCCGTAGCCGCTATTTCAACACCTTCGGCGGCAATCCGGTGTCCTGTGCCGTCGGCCTCGCCGTGCTCGACGTGATCGAGGAT
>JAYSCC010000667.1:0-1875 GCA_041915065.1 Zavarzinia sp. | reverse complement strand
TATCAGCGCCTGTCGTCCGCGGCCGACCACAAGGTGAACGCCTTCCTCGAAGAACTGCCGAATTTCTTGGAGCGGCTGCGCCAGCTCATCACCACCGGCAACAGCCAGGCCCAGGCCTTCGACAAGGCCCTGGTCTACTCGGGCGAGGCCGTGCGTTGTTTTCTCGATCCGGTGGCGCTCCGCCTCAAGATCGGCGTGCCGCTGCCCGATGCGCTGCGCGTCCAGTCGCAGCGTCTGGCGGTCACCGAACTCGGCATGCTGGCCATGGTGGTGCGTACCAATCTCCGCTATGGCGGCAATCTCGGCTACATCCTCGAGCATCTGTCCCGCGTGCTGCGCGACCGCATCCGGGTGCGCGGCGAATTCCGGGCCCTGTCGTCGGAATTGCGCTCGACCGCCTTCGTCATGGTGGCGATCCCCCCCCTGGTCGGCCTCGCCATCCTGCTGCTGAATCCGACCTATCTCGAGTATTTCGCCAAGGAAGGCCAAGCCATGCTGGGTGTCGCCCTGGGGCTCGAACTGCTCGGCATCGTCGTCATGCGCCGCCTGATGCGGGTCGATTACTGAGCGGCCCGGGGGAATCGCGATGCCCTATACTCTGTCCGCCACGCTCGAAATCTTCGGCGCATTGCTGCTGCTCTTCATCGGCGGCAACGTGCTGGTCGAAGAAGTGCGGCGTATCGGTGAGACCCGCCGCCTGCGCACCCGTCTGGCCGACTTCAGCCGTCACGACAGTCTGATCGAGGACGAGGAATCCCGGGGCGGCTTCTTCGAGACGATTGGCCGGGCGACCACCCGTAGCCCGTCGACCATTGCCGAATTCGAACAGATCATGCGTTCGACCGGCCGCTACGACGTCGGGGCGCCCTATTGGCTGGCTGGCGTGCGCCTGGTGGGCGGCGTCGTGCTCGCCGTGGTCGGCCTGGTCGGCGGCTATCTCCTGCGGACGCCGAACGACGCCCTGATCGCCGCCGTGGTCGGCTTCGCCATCGGCTATCTCGGGCCGCGCTACTACATGGGTTCGATCGCCAAGGCCCGGCGTCAGCGCATGGAGCGCGAGCTGCCCTTCCTGATCGACATGCTGCTGCTGCTGGTCCGTTCCGGCGCCTCGATCGAACAATCCTTCCGCCATCTGACCCAGGAAGAAGCGGACGGCCTCGGCACCATCAAGACGACGATCGACCGTCTGGTCGCCGACATCGACCAAGGTAAGGGTTACGAGGTCTCGTTGCAGCGCTGGGGTGCGCGGCTGGCAATCGACGAGGGGCGCGAATTTGCGGCCCTGCTGATCCAGTCGCTGGCCCATGGTACCGAGCTGACCGCGGCCCTGAAGGTCTTTTCCGAAACGCTGATCGAACGGCGCATGAACGGTGCCCGCGCCGCCATCGGCAAGAAGATGACGCAACTCACCGTCGTCATGATGCTGTTCATGATGCCGCCCCTGCTCATCGTCATCGCCGGTCCTGCGGTTTCGCGCCTGATCGAAGGGCTGAGCCGGGTCGGGGGCGGATCATGATCCTCTCGTCGGGCCGCCCGGCCGGCCTGGTGCTCGCCTTCGCCCTCGCTCTCGGGGGAACTGCCGGCTGCAAGTCGATGTCGAGTCCCGCCATGAATGTCTCGGGCGAACAGGCGCAGACGCCGACCGCCCAGGAAGACCAGGTCTTTCTCGCGCTGATCCGCGGCATGAACGAGAAGGGCCAGTCCCAGGCCGCCCTCGCCTTCCTCGACGATTATCTGAAGCGCCATCCCGGCGACGCCGAAGCCCTGACCCTGCAAGGCGACGCCCTTCTGCGTACCAATCAGCTCGACAAGGCCGAACAGGTCTATCTGACCCTCGACCGGCGCCGGATCCAGCCCGCCGCTGCCTTCGGCCTG
>JAYSCC010000666.1:0-1877 GCA_041915065.1 Zavarzinia sp. | reverse complement strand
ACAGTTGCTGACGAGGGTTTCATGTTGCGTTGCAGCCTTTCGGCCATGACGGCCGCCGCCGTCCTGCTCGTCGCGGGTTCCGCCATGGCCGGCGAAGCCCCTGCCGGCATCACGGCTCAAGATTTCTTCAAGGCACAGGGCGCGCTGCTCGGTGTCGGTGCGGTCAACGACAAGATCGCGCTCGGCGGCGCCCACCTGCTGTGCCGCGAAGCCGCAGCGGCAGCGGAAAGCCCGGTGACCCCCGGCAGTGCCAGCCGCACGACCGCCCGGATCGCCTTCAAGAATGTGACCCCGGCGCTGGATGCCACCAAAGCCCAGGCCGACGCGCTGCTGATCCAGGGCCTGAAGGAAGCCGGCATCGCCGACGCCTCGGCCGAGACCGTCGCACTCCTCGCCACCCAGGCCCGCGTGCGCCTGGCGAGCGAGCGGTTGCAAGTCAATCCGGCCACTGCCAAGGATCTGGCCGTGACCTGCCGGGCGCTGGCCGCGGGTGAATTCAGCGATCTTTCGACCGCCGTCGCCTCTCGCTGAGCCCCTTCCCGCCGGCGGCCCTGGCCGTCCGGCGGCCTAATCCAGTGCCTTCTCGATCGTCTCGACCAAGGTCTGCAACACCTTGATACGGGCATAGTTCTTGTCTTCGCCTTCGACCAGGGTCCAGGGGGCGAGTTCGGTCGAGGTCCGCTGCACCATTTCGATCACCGCCTCGTCATAGTCGGTGCGTTTGGACCGGTTATGCCAGTCGTCCGGCGTGATCTTGTAACGCTTGAAGGCCACTTTCTCGCGCGCCTGGAAGCGGCGGAGCTGTTCTTTGGGCGAGATCACCAGCAGGAATTTGGCGATGATCAAGCCAAAATCCGTCAGCTCCTGCTCGAACTCGTTGATCTCGGCATAGGCGCGGCGCCACACCGGCACGTCCAGCAGGTGGTCCACCCGCTCGACCAGGACCCGCCCGTACCAGGAGCGATCGAAGATCGTCATCCGGCCGCGGCACGGCAGATGGCGCCAGAAGCGCCAGAGATAGGGATGGGCCCGCTCCTCGTCGGTCGGCACGCCGATCGGCACGATGCTGTAATAGCGGGGGTCCAGCGCCTCGGACAGGCGCCGAATGGCGCCACCCTTGCCGGCCGCGTCATAACCCTCGAACAGCGTCACGACGCCGTGTTGGCGCAGCCGCTTCTCACGCGACAGAAAGGCCAGGCGGCCTTGCAAGTGGGGAAGCTGCTCCTCGTAATGGGCTTTCGACAGCCGCCGATGAAGGTCCAGGGCATCGAGCACGTTGGTGCTGCCGCGGGTCGCCAGGGTCGGGGCCTGCTTGCGTCCGTTGTTGTTCGACTCGACCGGAGCGGAGGGGGCCGGCGGCCGCCGCTTCGGCGCCTCTTGCGCCGCCCGCTCCTGAGCAGCGATGACGCGTGAGATTTCATCGACCAGGGTGCGGGCCACCGCCACTTCGCGGTAGCGGCGATCGAAACCTTCGATGACGAACCAGGGCGCAGCACCGGTCGAGGTTTCCCGGACCACCCGCTCGCCCAGGTCGCGCAGGCGGCGATAGGATTTCGCCTGCTTCCAGTCTTCCTTGGTGATGCGCCATGCCGTCTCCGGATCGGCGGCCAAGTCATCCAGGCGTTTGCGCTGGTCCTTCTGGCTCAAGTGGAACCAGAATTTGACGATCAGCGCCCCTTCGGCCACCACCATCTGCTCGAACTGCTTGATGCCCTCCAGCTTGGCATCGAATTGGGCGAGGCCGATCCGCTTCTTCAGTCGGTCGTGCATGGCATCGCCGTACCAGCCCGAGAAGAATACCCCAATCCGCCCCTTGGCCGGCAGGGCCCGCCAATAGCGCCACATGGTCGGCCGGCAGTGCGCCTCCTCGCTCGGCG
>JAYSCC010000665.1:0-1881 GCA_041915065.1 Zavarzinia sp. | reverse complement strand
ATCTTGCCCCGGACCGAGGCGACGGCTTCGACGATGTCGCTTCGCCGCTGCTCCATATCGTCATCGGCGCCGATGCAGATCGCGCGCATCGCCTGTTGCGGACCGACGACATGCTCGGTCGCCGCTATGAACTCTTCGGCCAGGCGACCGTGGGTCACCAACACGAGGCCGATCATGGCTCCATTCGACAAGACACCCTCAAGCGAACACCGTATCGCGGTGTATGACGGTGACGCGATGGCCGGCTTCGCGCAAGACCCTGCCGACACGTTCGGCCATGAAGACCGAGCGATGGCGGCCCCCGGTACACCCGAATGCGATGGTCAGATAGGATTTTCCCTCGCGCCGGTAGAGTGGCACCAGAAAGCCGACGAGTCCCGTGACTCTTTCGTCGAACTCGGGAAAGGCCGGGTCTGCCATGATATGGGCGCCCACTTCGGGGTCGCGCCCGGTGCCGGGCCGGAGCGCCAGCACCCAGTGCGGATTGGCCAGGAAGCGGACGTCGAAGACGAGATCGGCTTCGCGCGGCAGGCCCTTCTTGAACGAGAAGGACATCACCGTGACCGAGAGCCCGGCGTGCTCGTCGAGCGGATAGAGGCCGGCGATCAGCCGCTTCAGGTCGTTGATCGAAAGGAGCGTGGTGTCGATCACCTCGTCCGCGTCCTCGCGCACGTCCTTCATCAGGCGCTGTTCGAGGTCGATGCCGTCCTGGACCTGGCGGTCGAGCGCCATCGGATGGCGCCGCCGCGTCTCGGTATAGCGCTGGGTCAGCACCGCTTCGGAACAATCGAGGAAGAGGACCTGGAGATGCAGGTCGGGGCGGGCGCGGAGGTCCTGCACCTGGGCCAGGAACTGCTCGGTCGAGAAGCCGCGGCTCCGGCTGTCGACGTCGATCGCGACCCCTTCGGCCGAATGTTTGGCATCGGGCGCCAGCACGCTGGGCAGCAGGCCGAGGGGCAGGTTGTCGATCGTCTCGTAACCGAGATCTTCGAGCGCCTTCATGGCCGAAGATTTGCCGGCGCCGGACAGTCCCGTGACCAGCACGACCGGCAGGCGGTCGTCGGGCGGTACGCCCTCGGCCAATGGCGGCACCAAGCCTTTGGCGAAATCGTTCATCGCATCACCTCGCGGAGGCCGGTGGCGGCATCCAGGGCCAGGGCGACCTTGAGGGCCGCCGAAGCCTCGAAGGGGTTAACCGCGAAGCGTGACAGGCGCAAGTCGCCGATCGATTCCATTGCTGGCGGCGGCATCCGCTCGACCGCGCTGGGTCCGGCCAGGTCGACCACCAAGTGTAGCGGTGCCGAATCGGCCGATTCGAAGCGAAAGATGCCGAGGCCGCGGACTTCGAGCAGGCCGCGCAGGGCCGCCGGTGCCCGGGCGACCGCCCTTCCGTCCTCGACCATGACCGCAACCTGGTCGTCGGCGACCAGCAGGGCGCCGCGGTCGATCAGGCGGAGCGCCAGGTCCGACTTGCCGGCACCCGAAGGGCCGCGCAGCAGCACCCCCCGGCCACCGAGGGCGACACAGGAGGCATGGAGCAGCAGAGGGGACTCGTCGGCAGACATGGGCGGCACGTTGCGCCCCGCCTCCGGTGCCGTCAATCGACGACCGGGGCCGGTGGTCGGGTGCCGCGCCGCTTGGCCTCGGTCGCGATCGGTAGGCGCACGGTGAACAGAGCGCCGGCCACGCTGCCATCCGGATGGCGGCGGTTCGAGGCTTCGATGGTGCCGTCATGGGCTTCGACGATCTGCCGTGCGATGGCGAGGCCGAGGCCGGAATGGCTGCCGATCTGCTCGTTCGGCCGTTCGGTATAGAAGCGGTCGAAGATCCGGCCCAGGGCTTCCTCCGGAATGCCGGGGCCTTCGTCGCCCACGGTCGCCA
>JAYSCC010000664.1:0-1883 GCA_041915065.1 Zavarzinia sp. | reverse complement strand
GGCGAAATAGCGGGCCAGATGGCGCTCGACCGCGACCGACAGGCTAACCGGCTCGTCCCCGCCGGCACTGCGGAACTGCACTTCCGGCTCGATCAGCTCGGTCTTGACCACGTCGATGCCGATCACTTCCTCGGCATAGAGGGCGGCCAGGCGGCGGATCAGGTTTTCGAGTTCGCGGACGTTGCCGGGCCAGCGGTAGCGCTTCAGGAATTCCATCGCCTCGCCGTCGATCAGCTTGGCGGGCAGGCCCTGGGCGGTCGCCTGATTGAGGAAATGGCGCACCAAGTCCGGAATATCCTCGCTCCGCTCGCGGAGCGGCGGCAGGCGCAAGGGCACGACGTTCAGGCGATAGAACAGATCTTCGCGGAACAGGCCCTGATGCACGAGCTGTCGGAGGTCGCGGTGGGTCGCCGAGACGATGCGGACATCGGTCTTGATCGGGTTGCGGCCGCCCACCGTGGTGTATTCACCCTGCTGGAGCACGCGCAGCAGCCGGGTCTGGGCTTCGAGCGGCATGTCGCCGATTTCGTCGAGGAACAGGGTGCCGCCCTCGGCCTGCTGGAAACGGCCGACGGAACGGGCATTGGCACCCGTGAAGGCGCCCTTTTCATGGCCGAACAGCTCGCTCTCGATCAGCTCGCGCGGGATCGCCGCCATGTTGATGGCGACGAAGGGGCCGTTCCGCCGCTTGCCGTAGTGATGCAGGGCATGGGCGACCAATTCCTTGCCGGTACCGGATTCGCCCGTGATCATCACCGTGAGGTCGGTGCCCATCAGGCGCGCCAGCACCCGATAGATTTCCTGCATGGCCGGCGACCGGCCGATCAGCGGCACCTTGTCGTCGCCGTCGCCGAGCGGATTGTCCTCGGACGCGGTCGAGCGCGGCAGGGTCAGAGCGCGCTGGACGACGGTGGTCAGTTCCTTCAGGTCGAAGGGCTTCGGCAGATATTCGTAGGCACCCCGCTCCGCCGCCTTGACCGCGGTCATCAGCGTATTGTGGGCCGACATCACGATGATCGGCAGCTCCGGCCTGAGGCGCTTGATGCGCGGCAGCAGGTCGAGGCCGTTCTCGTCCGGCATCATCACGTCGGTGATGACGAGATCACCCTCCCCGCCCGAGACCCAGCGCCACAGGGTGGCGGCATTGCCGGTCGAGCGCACGTGATAGCCGAGGCGGCCGATCGCACGGTCCAGCACCTCCCGGATCGCGCGGTCGTCGTCGGCGATCAGGATGGTCGGGGTATTGCCGTCGGTTACGCCGGGCACGGGCATGGATCGGGACTCTCTCGTTACGCTGGAGACGTTATTCGGTGGCGACCGGCAACAGGACGCGGAACACGGTGCGCCGGGGTTCGGATTCGCATTCCACCATGCCGCCGTGGTCGCCCACGATCTTGGCGACCAGGGCGAGGCCGAGACCGGTACCGGTCGACTTCGTGGTGACGAAGGGTTCGAACAAATGGGGCTTCAGGTCGGGTGGCACGCCTTCGCCATTGTCCCGCACGGTCACTTCGAGCGGCAGGCGCAGGCGCCGCCGGGTCCCCGGCACCGCCATGCGGACGCCGTGGCGATAAGCGGTGGTCAGGGTGATCTCGCCACCCTTGGCGGGCACAGCTTCGGCCGCGTTCTTGACCAGGTTGAGGAAGACCTGGATCAACTGGTCCCGGTCACCCGAGACGGCCGGCAGTGAGGGATCGTAGCTCTCGATGAAGCGGATCCCCTTGGCGAAGCCGTTCAGGGCGATCTTCTTCACGCGGTCCAGCACCTGGTGGATATTGACCGACTCCCGGCTGGCCGGGCGACGCTCGTTGAAGGCTTCCATGCGGTCGACCAGGCTGCAGATGCGGTCGGTCTCGTCGCAGATCAGGCGGGTCAGGTCGCGG
>JAYSCC010000663.1:0-1883 GCA_041915065.1 Zavarzinia sp. | reverse complement strand
GGGCTCGTCCCGGGCATCCACGCGAACACTGTCGGCAACGAGCGATCGTGGATGGCCGGGACTTCGCCCGGCCATGACGGTTGAAAAGAGCGCCGGAGCGGCAGCGGCCCCTACCCCTTGATGCCGAGGTCGGCCAGGCCCTGGTCGACCGAGACGCGCGGGCGGTAGCCGAGTTCGGCCGCCGCCTTGCCGCCCTTCAGGGTGCAGTCGCGGCACATCACCATGGCGGCGTGGCGGGTCAGGGGCGGCGCGCCCTCGAGCGAGAACAGCCGCCACACCGATTCGAGCACCGTCGCCGCGGCGAGCGCCAGCCAGCCGGGCATGGACCGGTCGGGCAATGTCAGCCCGGTCGCCGCCGCCATGCCGGCGATCATCGCCCGCATCGTGCGGTTGCCGTCGTCGAGGATGTAATAGGCTTCGCCCGGCGTACCATGGTCGAGCGCCAGCAAGATGGCGTCGACCAGATTGTCGATATGGGTGGTCGAGGTCACCGCCCGGCCGCCGTCGAGCCAGACCCATTTTCCCGCTTCCGCCATTTCCCTGATCAGGGGCAGCAGGGTCTGGTCCCCCGGCCCCCAGATGAAGCGCGGGCGCAGCACGATGGTCTCGAAGCCGGCGGCGGGGTCGTTGGCCGCGCGCACCGCCATTTCGGCCAGCGCCTTGGTCCGGCAATAGGGATAGGGGCTGTCGGGCGCCAGGGGCACCGTCTCGTCCGCGTCGCGCACATGCTGGCCGCGCACGATGGCGGCTTCGGTGCCGATGTGGACGAAGCGCCTCACCCCGGCGGCGCTGGCCGCCGCCAGCATATTCTTGGTACCGCCGACATTGATCCTGTCCCAGGCGTCGCGCGGGCCCCAGGGTTCGACGAAGGCAGCGGCATGGACCACGGCGTCGCTGCCGTCGAGGTGATGGGCTTCGACCGTTTCGAGGTCGCAGCGCACCGGCGTGCCGCCCAGGGCCTCGATCTTGCGATCGCTCGCCTCGCTCCGCGACATGGCGACGACACGGTGGCCCGCGTCGGCGAGGCGTCGGCAGGCGGCACCGCCGACGAAGCCCGACGCCCCGGTCACGAAGATCTGCACCGCTCCCTCCCCGCCGCTGTGGCCGGAGCAGGATCGCCTCATTCGCCCTGGTCGTGCAATTCCTTCATGCGCCGCAGCGCCAGCACCGCCTGGGTCCGGCTGGCGACGCCGAGCTTGTGCAGCACGGCCGAGACATGGGCCTTCACCGTCGTCTCGGAGACCGAGAGGATATGGCCGATCTCCTTGTTCAGCCTGCCCTCACCCAGCAGTTCGAGCACGCGCATCTGCTGCGGCGTGAGGGTGCCGATCTTGGCGAAAGGCTCGCCCGAGACCCGGCCCTTGGGCACCGGATTGGCGGCGGCGGCGACATGGGCGCGATCGGGCGTGAAGATGCCGCCGGCCAGCACCAGCTCGATCGCCTGGCGGATCCGCTCCCGCCCCAGGGATTTCGGGATATAGCCGGCCGCGCCGCAGGACAGGCAGCGCGCCACCGTATCCTCGTCGGCGAGGCCGGAGACGATCACCACCGGCAGTTCCGGCCGCGCCTTGCGCAGCGCGATCAGTCCGGCGAGCCCGTCCATCCCCGGCATGCGGAGGTCGAGCAGGGCGAGATCGAAATCATCCTCGTCCCGCACGAGGTCGAGCACCCCCGGCAGATTGGCCGCCTCCACCACCAGCGCATCGGCGCGGACCGCCAATACGGCGCCCTGCAACGCCTCGCGGAACAGGGGGTGGTCGTCGGCGATCAAGACACGCAGCATGCCGTTCCTCCCTAGCCGTCGAGCAGCGCTGTCATCAAGGCGCGCAGCTTCGCCGGCTTGACCGGTTTGTAGAGGAGCCCGCAACGCTCCAGTCCGGCCA
>JAYSCC010000662.1:0-1884 GCA_041915065.1 Zavarzinia sp. | reverse complement strand
ATGTCTTCGTCGCCGGCGGCACCAGCGGCATCAACCTCGGCGTCGCCGAAGCCTTCGCCAAGGCGGGCGCCAAAGTCACCGTGCTGTCGCGGAAGCAGGACAAGGTCGATGCCGCCGTGGCCAAACTGAAGGGCCACGGCGCCGAGGCCCAGGGCTTCGCCGGCGACGTCCGCGACGCCGCCCGCATCGAGGCCGTCTTCGCCGAGGCGGTGGCGAGTTTCGGCGAGCTGAACGTGTTGATCTCCGGTGCCGCCGGCAACTTCCCGGCCCCGGCGCTGGGCATTTCGCCGAACGGCTTCAAGTCGGTCGTCGATATCGATCTTCTCGGCACTTTCCATGTCGTCAAGGCGGCCTTCCCGCACCTGAAGAAGCCGGGCGGCTCGATCGTCAACATCTCGGCCCCGCAGGCCTACATCCCGATGGATTTCCAGATGCATGTCTGCGCCGCCAAGGCCGGCGTCGACATGATCACGCGGGTCGGCGCGCTCGAATGGGGCAGCTTCGGCGTGCGGCTGAATTCCGTGGTGCCCGGCCCGATCGAGGATACCGAAGGCATGGCCCGCCTGGCGCCGACGCCGGAAGCGGCGGAAGCCACGCGCCAGTCCGTCCCCCTCGGCCGCTACGGTACCAAGGACGACATCGCCAATACCTGCATGTTCCTGGCCAGCCCCTATGCCACCTATATCTCGGGCGCGATCATCCCGGTGGATGGCGGCTGGAGCCTGGGCGGCGTCGCCGCCATGTCGGCGACCATGAAGCGCGCCTTCATGGGCCAGTGACCGAGAGCCGGCCCGTCACCGATTGACGGGCCGGCCCGGCGGCCTGTCGGGGCCCTCACCTGCCGTTGACGACGGCGCGGATCTCGCTCCGCCGGATGCCGAGGTCGGCCAGCAGATGGTCGTCGAGATGCGACAGGTAGCGGATCGCCGCCCGCCGCTCGAAGAAGCCGACCACGGCGGCGAGCAGGCCGCGCACCTCCGCCGGAGCCTCGCGCCGGGCGGGAGCGGGGAAGCGGATGATCCGGGCCGAAGACATGATTCCTCCTCCGGGCGCCTTCGCGCCCGCCTTGCCGACTTCAGGCGCGAAAGCGCCCGCCTTGGCTGCTGCTCGATGGTGGGGGAGCGGCGCCACCGCCGATCCGATGGGCAGAGGAGACCACGGGCGCTTAAATACATCAATTTTATTGTTTTTATCGAAATCATAGTCATTCTTTATCGATGCGCGACATCAACCTGGACCAGCTCCGCAGCTTCCTGACCGTCGCCCGGCTGGGCAGTTTCTCGGCCGCGGCGCGCGAATTGAACCTGAGCCAGCCGGCGGTCAGCGTGCAGCTCCGCGAACTCGAGGCCCGCCTCGGGGTCCAGTTGCTCGACCGAATCGGCAAGCGCGCCTATCCGACCCTGGCGGGGGAAGAGCTGATCGCCCACGGCGAGCGCATCACCGCGACCGTGGAGGCGGCGGAGGCGGCGATGCGGCGCCACCGCGACGGTTTCCTGGGCCGGGTCCGCATCGGCACCGGGGCGGCGACCCTGACCTATCTGCTGCCGCCCGTGTTGCGCCGCCTGCGCGACGCCCATCCCAACATCGAGGTTTCGGTGGCGACCGGCACCACGATCGACATGGTCGAGCACCTGATGGCGAACCGCATGGACATCGGCATCGTGACCATGCCGGTCGCCCACCCGGGGATCGAGACGACGCCGATCGATACCAAGGAACTGGTCGCCATCCTGCCGCTCGACCACGACAACCTGCCGCCCGTGCTGCGTCCTTCCGACCTCGCCCACCTGCCTCTGGTGATCGAGCACCGGGCCTCCAACCGGACCGCGCTGGTCCTGAAATGGCTGGCGGACGGCGGCGTCACGCCCCAGCCGATGCTGGAAT
>JAYSCC010000661.1:0-1884 GCA_041915065.1 Zavarzinia sp. | reverse complement strand
CCACGGCTTGCCCATCGAGTGGAAGATCGAGGAAAAATACCGCGCCGCCGGCAAGTCCAAGGATGCCGTGCCGGTGGCCGAATTCCGCAAGGAATGCCGCGATTTCGCCGAGCATTGGATCGGCATCCAGAAAGCCGAGTTCCGCCGCCTCGGCGTCGAGGGCGACTGGGCCAATCCCTATACCACCATGGCCTTCCCGGCCGAGGCCAAGATCGTCGAGGAATGCCTGAAGTTCCTGATGAACGGCGGCCTCTACCGTGGTGCCAAGCCGGTGATGTGGTCGGTGGTCGAAGAGACCGCCCTGGCCGAGGCCGAGGTCGAATATCACGACCACACCTCGACCACGATCCACGTCCGCTTCCCTGTCGTGTCGGGGCCTGAAGCGATCCGCGGCGCCTCGGTGGTGATCTGGACCACGACGCCCTGGACCATGCCGGCCAACCGTGGCATCGCCTGCGCCGCCGACGCCGATTACGTCCGCGTCGAAGTGACCGAGGTAGCCGAGGGCAGCCGCGCCCAGGTGGGCGAGAGCATCGTGGTGGCGGAACCCCTGCTGCACGAAGTGGCCAAGGCCGCCGGCATCACCGGCTATGACGTCGGCCACCGCATGCTCGGTTCCGAGATCGCCTTCAAGACGATCTGCGCCCACCCGCTGCGCGGCCAGGGCTACGACTTCGACGTGCCCGTGCTGGCCGGCGATTTCGTCACCATGGATACCGGTACGGGCTTCGTCCATATCGCACCCAGCCATGGCGCGGATGACTTCGAGCTGGGCCGCAAGCACGGCTTGCCGGTGCCCGAACTGGTCGGCCCGGACGGTACCTATGTCGAGGGCGTGCCGCTCTTCGCCGGCAAGAAGGTGCTGTGGCCGAACGGCAAGGAAGGCAATGCCAACGCCGCCGTGCTGACCGCGATCGGCGAGGCCGGTGGCCTGCTCGCTCAGGGCAAGCTGGTCCATTCCTACCCCCATTCCTGGCGTTCCAAGGCGCCGCTGATCTTCCGCGCGACGCCGCAGTGGTTCATCTCGATGGAGACGAACGATCTCCGCGACAAGGCCCTGGCCGCGATCGACCAGGTGCGCTGGGTGCCTTCGGTCGGCCGGAACCGTATCCACTCGATGATCGCCAGCCGGCCGGACTGGGTCATCTCGCGCCAGCGCGCCTGGGGCGTGCCGATCACCCTCTTCGTCGACAAGAAGACCAACGAGCCGCTGCGCGACCCCGCCGTCAACGCGCGGATCGTCGAGGCCGTGGCGGCCGAAGGTGCCGACGCCTGGTTCACCTCGAAGCCCGAGCGTTTCCTCGGTGAAGGCCGCGACCCGGCCGATTTCGAGCAGGTGATGGACATCCTCGACGTCTGGTTCGATTCGGGCTCGACCCATGCCTTCGTGCTCGAAGAGCGGCCGGAGCTGCAATGGCCCGCTTCGCTCTATCTCGAAGGCTCGGACCAGCACCGCGGCTGGTTCCATTCCTCGCTGCTCGAAGCCTGCGGCACCCGCGGCCGGGCCCCATATGAGGGCGTGGTCACCCACGGCTTCGTGGTCGACGGCCAGGGCCGCAAGATGTCGAAATCGCTCGGCAACACGATCGCACCGCAGAATGTCATCGACCAATATGGCGCCGACATTCTGCGCCTCTGGGTCGCCACTTCGGACTTCTCCGAAGATCTGAAGATCGACAACGACATCCTGAAGGCCAAAGCGGAAGTCTATCGCAAGCTCCGCAACACGATCCGCTACATCCTCGGCAATCTCGCGGGCTTTTCCACGGAAGAGCGCCTACCGGTCGCCGAAATGCCGGAGCTCGAGCGCTTCGTCCTGCACCGGGTGGCGGAACTCGACCGGGCGGTGCGCGCCGGCTACGGCGACTATGAATTCCACCGTGC
>JAYSCC010000660.1:0-1886 GCA_041915065.1 Zavarzinia sp. | reverse complement strand
CGGACGAGGGTGCCCTGGTGCATCGGCTGCTGCGGGGCGAAATTCCCAATTACCTCCAAATGGTCGAAATCCCCACCGGATTGGCGAGAGATTTCCTGCTTTTCGAGGTGCGGCCGTGACCCGGAAAGGACGTATTAATAATTGCCGCGCATAGTCTCTCTCAGGCGCCAGCGGATTGAACGGCGCTGCCGATATGTTACCAGTTAGGCGGGATTTGCAGGCTTAGCAGTCCCGAACAGGAGAGAGAGAAGATGCTTCGCAAGATGTTCGCTTCGATCCGTCGTTCTTCCGAACGCGGCGCCACCGCCATCGAATATGCGCTGATCGCTGCCCTCATCGCTGTGGCCGCGATCGCCGCGATGCAGCTCGTCGGCAACGGTGTCAAGAATACCTTCACCAACGTGTCGGACAAGCTGAATGGCAGCGGCACCGGCACCGGCACCGGCACTGGCGGCTGATCGACGGCAAGACCGACTTCCCCCGCCGCGGTCAGCGCCGGGGGAAGTGGGGTGGTGAGGACATGCGAGACCTCGGCCTTCGACGGAAATCGATCAGATGGTGGCGGGCCGAGAGCGGCGCCACCGCTCTTGAATATGTCTTCGTCGCCAGCTTGATCTCGATCGTCATCCTGCTCGGCGTGACGTCGGTCGGACGCTGGGTGCTGGCCGAATTCGCCGCCTTCGGCAACGCCTTCTGAATCAGTCGTGCATTTCCCGGGCGGCGGCGAGGGCCCGGGCGAGGCGCGGCGCCAGCGCTTCAGCGTCGGACGGGCTATCGTTGAACAAGGCGACGACGACGGTACCGCCGGGTGCGATCAGGGCGATCGTGAAGACGCCGGGCAGGAATCCGAAATGAGTCAGCGTTCCGTCCGGCCAGCGCCGCCAACCCAGGACATAGGCGCTGCCGTCCGGCAGGCCGGCCGCGGGGGCCGGCGCCACGGCGGCGGCCCAGGGCCGGGCGGCAAATCGATAATAGGCCGCGGCCGTCCCTGCCCAACCGCCGACGAGGCCGAGCCGGGCGGCGCTCAGCCCGCCGACCATGCCGGCGGCCGGATGCAGGCCGCGGATGCCTTCCGCTTCCAGAACTTCCCGTTCGACATAATCCTCCGGCGGTCGGCCGGTCACTGTGCCGATGACCATCCCGAGCCAGCAATAGCCGAGGTTGGCATAGTGCTGCCGGGTGCCGGGGGCGAAGTCGAGCGGGAGGCGCAGCATAGCCAGCGCGATCGCCCGGCAATCGCTGGCCTCGGCGCCCAGGCGCGCCGTGGCGGCCGCAGGATCGGAGACCGGCTCGAAGACGTTCGAGTCCCAGCCACCGCTGTGTTGCAGCAGGTCGCGGAGGGTGATGCTGCGGTAGCGGGGATCGGCGGCCGATCCGACGGCCGGTATCACGCTGGCCAGGGTCTGGTCGAGCGAGAGTTCGCCGCGGGCCACGAGACGAAGGATGGCCGCCGCTGCCAGGGGTTTGGACAGGCTGGCGAGCGGCAATTCCGCGTCCACCCTCATCGGGGCGGTGCCGCCCCGTTCGTGCCCGAAGGCGCGCAGCTCCGGCGCCTGGCCGATCCTGCCGAGCGCGACGACGCCCCCCGGGATACCTGTGGCCGCCATGAATCCTTCGACCACGGCGAAGACGCCGGGAGCCCGCCAATGGAACGGATCGAGGGCCAGCACCGCCAGGGCGGTGAGGGCCAGGGCATAGACCCACAGGCGGCGGCGAAGGCCGGCGGTCACCGCCGCACCGCCCTGATCTGAGGGCCGGCCATGTCCAGCCCCCCGATCCCGGCACTGCCGAAATCGGCGACCCGGAACTGGATCGCGCTGGCCGGCCTGGCGGCGCTCGTCGCCGTGAACGGGGTGTTGCTGGCCACGGATCTTTCCGAAGTGGCG
>JAYSCC010000659.1:0-1886 GCA_041915065.1 Zavarzinia sp. | reverse complement strand
ACATGCTGCGGACAGAGCTCGGCCCCGCCATCGCCGGCTTCCTCGACGATCCCGCGATCGTCGAGGTGATGCTGAACCCGGACGGTTCCCTCTGGATCGACCGCCTCGCCGGCGGCATGGCCGCGACCGGCGAACGCCTGTCCCCCGCCGAGGGCGAGCGGATCATCCGCCTGGTTGCCCATCACGTCGGCGCCGAGACCCATGCCGGCGCGCCCCGCCTCTCCGCCGAACTGCCCCTGACCGGCGAGCGCTTCGAGGGCCTGCTGCCGCCCGTGGTCTCCGGCCCCGCCTTCTCGATCCGCAAGCCCGCGGTCGCCGTCTTCACCCTCGCCGACTATGTCGCCGCCGGCATCATGACCGAGCCCCAGGCGGAGACCCTCCGCCGCGCCGTCAAAGGCCGCCTCAACATCCTGGTCGCCGGCGGCACCTCCACGGGCAAGACCACGCTGACCAACGCCCTGCTGGCGGAAGTCGCCGGCAGCGGCGACCGCATCGTGCTGATCGAGGATACCCGGGAACTTCAGTGCGCCGCCCCGAACCTGGTCGCCCTGCGCACCAAAGATGGGGTGGCCTCCCTCTCCGACCTCGTCCGCTCGGCGCTCCGGCTGCGCCCCGACCGCATCCCCATCGGCGAGGTTCGCGGCCCTGAAGCGCTCGACCTGCTGAAGGCCTGGGGCACCGGCCATCCGGGCGGCATCGGCACCATCCATGCCGGCAGTGCCCTCGGCGCGCTGCGCCGCCTCGAGCAACTGATCCAGGAGGCGGTGGTCACCGTGCCCCGCGCGTTGATCGCCGAGACCATCGACATCATCGCCGTGCTCGCCGGCCGCGGCAGCAACCGCCGCCTGGCCGAACTCGCCCGCGTCGCCGGCCTGGGACCGGACGGCGACTATCGCGTGAAGCCTGCCACCAATGAAGTTCCGGGAGACAACGCATGAACCATTATTTCGCCCGCCGTCTTTGCACGGCTGCCATCGGCCTTGCTGTTCTCGCAGCTTCCAGTACCGCCCACGCGGCCGGCTCCTCCATGCCCTGGGAAGCGCCGCTCAAGAGCATCCTGCTCTCCATCGAAGGGCCGGTCGCCAAGATCATCGCGGTGATGATCATCATCATCACCGGCCTGGCGCTCGCCTTCGGCGATACCTCCGGCGGGGCACGGCGGATGATCCAGATCGTCTTCGGCCTCAGCATCGCCTTCGCGGCCTCGAGCTTCTTCCTGTCGTTCTTCTCCTTCGGCGGCGGGGCGCTGGTCTGATGGACCTGCCCGGCTTCACCGCCCCGGTGCACCGCGCCCTGACCGAGCCGATCCTGCTCGGCGGCGCACCCCGCTCCATCGCCATCCTGAACGGCACGCTGGCCGCAGCCCTGGGGCTGGGCCTCCGGCTCTGGCTGGTCGGGCTGGTCTTCTTTGCGCTGGGCCATCTCGCCGCCGTGTGGGCTGCAAAGCGCGATCCCCTCTTCGTCGATGCCATGCGCCGCCACCTGCGCATCCCCGCCCACCTGGACGTCTGAGACCATGATGCATCTCGCCGAGTATCGCCGCCGCGCCGACCGCCTGGCCGACTTCCTGCCCTGGGCCGCCCTGGTGGCGCCCGGCGTGGTGCTCGACAAGGACGGCTCCCTGCAACGGACCGCCCGCTTCCGGGGCCCGGACCTCGAATCCTCCGAGCCGGCGGAACTGGCCGCCGCCGCCAACCGGCTGAACGGCGCCTTCCGCCGCCTCGGTTCCGGCTGGGCCGTCTTCGTCGAAGCGCAGCGCGTACCCATTGAAGCCTATCCCGACAGCCGCTTCCCCGACCCGGCCTCGGCCCTGGTCGAGGCGGAGCGCAAGGCCGTGTTCGAGGAAGAGGGCACGCACTTCGAATCCTTGTATTTCCTGACCCTGC
>JAYSCC010000658.1:0-1888 GCA_041915065.1 Zavarzinia sp. | reverse complement strand
CCCGGGGGCTGGGGCAAAGCCGGTGCACCGGCGCTTTTTCGATCCCGAAGTCTATTGCATCGTCGTCTTCGACCAGCGCGGCGCCGGCCGCTCCCGCCCGCTCGGCTCAACCGAGGGCAACACGACCCAGAACCTGGTCGCCGACATGGAGCGCCTGCGCGAGCATCTGCGCATCGACCGCTGGATGGTATTCGGTGGGAGCTGGGGCTCGACCCTCGGCCTCGCCTATGCCGAAACCCATCCCGAACGGGTGCTCGCCCTCGTGCTGCGCGGCATCTTCCTGTGCCGGCCGAGCGAGATTCAATGGTTCATCCACGGCATGCAGGAAATCTTCCCGGAGAATTGGCGACGCTTCGCCGAATTCCTGCCGGAAGCCGAACGCGGCGACCTCCTGCACAACTACCACCGCCGCCTGATCGATCCCGATCCCGCCGTACATATGCCGGCGGCGCGGAGCTGGAGCACCTACGAAGGTTCCTGCTCGACCCTGCTGCCGAGCCCGGAAACCGTGCTGGGCTTCGCCGACGAGGTGACGGCATTGGGCCTCGCCCGGATCGAGGCGCATTATTTCGTGAACGACAGTTTCCTCCGCCCGAACCAGCTCATCGAGGATGTCGGGCGGATCCGTCATATTCCGACGGTCATCGTGCAAGGGCGCTACGACATGGTCTGCCCGATCCGTTCCGCCGACGACCTGCACCGCGCCTGGCCCGAAGCCGCCTATCAGATCATTCCCGACGCCGGCCACAATGCCTTCGAGCCGGGAATCCGTGCTGCGCTCGTCGGCGCCTGCGAAAAGTTCAAGAAGCTCGGTGCGTGAGCGGCTTGACGCCGCACAAGAACCAAAATAGAACAATTTCAGGTGTTCTTTTTATGTTCCCCGACTGATTCTTCGGAGGGCGCGGCGTGCTGACCAAGAAGCAATATGAGTTGCTCGTCTTCATCGACGCCCGCCTGCGGGAAAAGGGGGTTTCGCCTTCCTTCGACGAGATGAAGGACGCACTCAACCTGAAATCCAAGTCGGGCATCCACCGCCTGATCACCGCACTCGAAGAACGGGGCTTCATCCGCCGCCTGGCCCACCGCGCCCGCGCCCTCGAAGTGCTGCGCCTGCCCGACCCGATCAAGACGACGCGGAGCCCGCGCATCGCCACTTCCGAAGGCAAGGTGATCACCGGCACGTTCTCCACCCCCCTACCCGCCGCCAGGACGGACGAGGCGGCGGGTTCGGTCACCCTGCCGCTGCACGGGCGGATCGCCGCCGGCACGCCGATCGAGGCGCTGTCGGACAATTCGCGGAGCCTCGCCGTCCCGGCCAGCCTGCTCGGCAAGGGGGAGCATTACTGCCTCGAAGTGCAGGGCGATTCCATGATCGAGGCCGGCATCCTGGACGGTGACATCGCCATCATCCGCCGGGCCGACACGGCGGAGAACGGTACCATCGTGGTCGCCTTGGTCGACGACGCCGAGGCGACGCTGAAGCGTCTCCGCCGCAAGGGCAACACGGTTGCCCTGGAGCCCGCCAATGCGGCCTATGAGACGCGCATCTTCGGGCCCGACCGGGTGAAGGTGCAGGGCAAACTGGTCGGCATTCTGCGCCGCTACCACTGACCTTGGCCGCGGTGGGAACATCCTGGCTCGACTGCCGGCGCGATCCGGCGAGCGGTATCGAATGGGTCCGGGGCTTCTTCCCCGGCCATGCCTTCGACCTCCATTCCCACGACGAAGTCCTGGTCGGCGTGACCGAACAGGGCGTGCAGAAATTCCGCTGCCGCGGCGTGCCGCAGACCAGCATCCCCGGCCGCACCATCCTGATCGAGCCGGGCGAGGCGCATGACGGCGACAGTCCGGAACCCGCGGGTTTCACCTATTCGATGCTCTACCTGCC
>JAYSCC010000657.1:0-1897 GCA_041915065.1 Zavarzinia sp. | reverse complement strand
ATCAACGAAGCGGGCGAGCGGGTCCTCTGACCCCGCCCGGCGAGCAAAACCGGCGAGTGAACGATGAGTACCGACAGCCTCCTGACCGAAATCCTCGCCGAACTCCGGGCACTGCGCGCCGAAGTGCAGGCCCTCGACGCCAAGCTCGACCGTGTGCAGGCGGAGCGGGACCGCGACTCCGACGACGAAATCCTGCCGCCCGACGACGCCGACGGGATGTAGGGGCCAACCGGCGCCCCAGCGATGGCGGATCCCCCAACATGAAATACCGCGACGGCGGCGAAGTTTCTGTGGGGGACCGGGTCAGGTTGTGGCGCGGCTGCGAAGGCGTGGTCGTCTGTTCGATCGATTCAGGTCGTTACAGCGACGGCTATTCGAAGGAAGACTGGGCCTACCTCGGCAAGGGCGTCCTGGTCTTGTCCGACAAGGCCGGCCTGATCCACTTCGACGTCCCCGACGAGGATTTCGAGCGGCTGCCGTGAGCCGTCTCGGCTGTCACCCCGCGTAAATTCCCTTGTAGGTCTCGCGCAGCAGGTTCTTCTGGACCTTGCCCATGGTGTTGCGCGGCAGGTCGTCGACGAAGAGCACCGCCTTCGGCTGCTTGAACTTGGCCAGCCGGTCGGCCAGCGCGGCGAGCACGCCCGCCTCGTCCAGGGTGGCGCCGGGCTTCCGCACCACGACGGCGGTGACGCCTTCGCCGAAATCGGGATGCGGCACGCCGATCACGGCGCTCTCCACCACGCCGGGCAGGGCGTCGATCTCGCCCTCGACTTCCTTCGGATAGACGTTGAAGCCGCCGGAAATCACCAGGTCCTTGCCGCGGCCGACGATATGGACGTAACCGTGCTCGTCGATCCTTCCGAGGTCGCCGGTGATGAAATAGCCGTCGGCGCGGAATTCCGCCTTGGTCTTTTCCGGCATCCGCCAATAGCCCTGGAAGACGTTCGGCCCCTTCACCTCGATCATGCCGATGGCGCCCGCTTCGAGCGGCGCGCCCGTTTCCGGCTCGACCACGCGGAGCGAGACGCCGGGCAGGGGGAAGCCGACGGTGCCCGGCACGCGGTCGCCGTCATAGGGGTTCGAGGTGTTCATATTGGTTTCGGTCATGCCGTAGCGTTCGAGAATGGCATGGCCGGTGCGGGCCTCGAAGTCGCGGTGGGTCTCGGCCAGCAGGGGGGCGGAGCCGGAAATGAACAGGCGCATCGAAGCCGCCGTCTCCCGCGTCAGGCCGGGCTGGGCCAGCAGGCGGGTATAGAAGGTCGGCACCCCCATCAGGCAGGTCGCCCGCGCCATCAGCCCGATCACTTCGGCCGGATCGAAGCGCGGCAGGAAGAACATCGAAGCGCCGGCGCAGAGGATCACATTGGTCGCGACGAAGAGCCCGTGGGTGTGGAAGATCGGCAGGGCGTGGATCAGCACGTCCTTCGAGGTGAAGCGCCAATAGTCGACCAGCATCTCGGCATTGGAGGCGAGATTGTCGTGGCTCAGCATCGCCCCTTTGGAACGCCCGGTGGTGCCCGAGGTGTAAAGGATGGCGGCGAGGTCGGCCGGGCCGCGCGGCACCGTGCGGAATTCGGGATCGGCATGGGCGGCGAGACGCGGCAGGCTGCCGTCGCCCGCCGGCCCCAGGGTTTCCAGCCTTGCGTGATGGGCGGCGGCCACGGGCGCCAGGGCAGCGGCCTTGGCAGGGTCGACCACCAGCAGCGCGGGTTCGGCATCGCCCACGAAATAATCGACCTCGGCTGCGGTATAGCCGGTGTTCAGGGGCAGGAACACCGCCCCCGCCCGCACGCAGGCGAGGTAGAGCAGCAGGGCATCGACGCTCTTCTCGACCTGGACCGCGACCCTGTCGCCCGGCTTCACGCCGATCCCGGCCAGGACATTGGCGATCCGGCCG
>JAYSCC010000656.1:0-1917 GCA_041915065.1 Zavarzinia sp. | reverse complement strand
CCGCCATCTCAGCTCTCCCGGTACATCCAGTTGCGCATCACCGACAGGGCCTCTTCGGGGTGGGTCTCCACGATCTGGCCGACCCGCTTCAGGCTCGACGCCTTGACCCTTCCCTCGATGTTGGCGATGTCGATCATCTGCTCCATCTCTTCGTCCTGCGGACCCGCCAGCATGGGCCGGCCGTCGGGGCCGGCGAGGCGGGGGGCGCCGCCGCCGGCGACACCCGGGATATGGGCGGTGCCAGGGACACCGGGTGTCGCACCGGCCAGTGCCGGTCCTTCGAGCGGCGTAAGCAGGCGGCCAACCAGCGGCCGGATCACGAAGAAGGTGAGCAGCAGGGCGACGAGGCCGAGCACGCCGATCTCGCCGATCTTGAAGTAATCGCTCTTGTTCAGGCCCAGGAAGCCCTGGTCGGCCGCGGCCGCCTCCGGCATCTGGGTATCGGCGAAGGGCAGGTTGACGACGCGGATCTGATCGCCGCGTTTCTCGTCATAGCCCATGGCGGATTTGACCAGAGCTTCGATCTGGGTGAGATCTTGCTGGTTGCGCGGCTGATAGGTCCTTGTGCCGTCGGCTGCCGTCTGATAGGTGCCGTCGACCAGGATGGCGACCGAGAGGCGCTTCACCCGCCCACCTTCCTGGACCGTGGTCTGGTCGGTGCGCGAAATTTCGTAGTTGATCGTCTCTTCGTTGCGGTCGTTCTGCGACTGCGTGCCGGTGCCGCCGGCCTGGCCCTGGCCGTTGGGCAGATTGTTCTGCACCGTGACGGGGGCGTTGCCGCCTTCGGCATTGCGCTGGCGGTCGGTCACCGTCTGGGTCGAGCGCACCACCTGGCCGTCGGGATTATAGGTCTGGGTCTGGGTGGTGACGCGGTCGTAGTCGAGTTCGGCGGTCACTTCCGCCCGCACCTTGTCGAAACCGACCGAGGAGCCGACGAGCTGTTCGAGCGAGCGGCGCAGGCGCGCCTCGTATTCGCGGGTCTTGGAGGCGACGGCCTGGGCCGGATCGGACTGGTTGCCGGGGTCGGCGGTCAGCAGGTTGCCGCGGTCATCGACGATCGAGACGCGGTCGGCGGCAAGGCCGGGCACGGCGGCCGCGGTGAGCTGCTGGATGGCACGGACCTGGGACGCGTCGAGCGAACCGCCCTTCAGCTTCAGCACGATCGAGGCCGAAGGCGCCTCGGCGTCGCGGGCGAAGAGCTGGCGCTGCGGCAGCACCAGGTGGACACGGGCCGAGGCGATGCGGTCGATCGAGCCGACCGAGCGGGCGATCTCGCCTTCGAGCGCGCGGAGATGGTTGATGTTCTGGACGAAGCTGGTGGTGCCGATCGAGTCGGTACGGTCGAAGATCTCGTAACCCATGGAGCCACCGGCGGGCACGCCGGATTCGGCCATGGTCATGCGCAGGCGGGCGACCTGGTCTTCCGGCACCAGGATGCGGCTGCCGTCGGCCGAGAGCTGGTAAGGCACCTTCAACTCGTCGAGCTTCTGCACGATGCGGCCCGAATCGGAAAGGGCGAGGTCGCTGTAGAGCAGCGCCATGGTCGGCTGCATCATGCGGTTCACAGCGAAGGCCAGGAAGGCCGCGACCGCCAGGACGACGCCGCCGAGCGCCAGCCCGCGCCGCAATCCCAGTGCTCTCAGTCGCGCGATCAAGTCGTTCATATCGCCCCCGGTCGAGGTGCAGGCACGTCGTTCATGGCTGGGGAACGCTGCCCCCTAGGCAAGAATTTCCCTGTTTCTGCTGAAGAAGTGATTAACGGGGCGCTGGTGCTCGAGCGGGCACAAAAAAAACGGCCCGGCGGGGGGACCGGGCCGTTTCGCTACCGCGACGGGGGGATCTGAGGGGGGGGGGGATCGGGGGACGATCAGGGGGCGCGGTAGAGCTGGATCCGGGGGGCGCGCGGGCCGGGCCGGC
>JAYSCC010000655.1:0-1932 GCA_041915065.1 Zavarzinia sp. | reverse complement strand
ACCGCGGCCATGTGGCGGCGGGCGCGCACCGCGTCCTGTCCGGGGCAGAGGCCGAGAAGGACCGAGAGGTCAAAGGCGAGGCGCATGCCAATGGCGACCCCTTCGCCATGCAGCAGGCGGGGGCCGAAACCGGTCGCCGCTTCCAGGGCATGGCCGAAAGTGTGGCCCAGGTTGAGCAGGGCGCGGTCGCCCGTCTCGCGCTCGTCGCGGGCGACGATGGCGGCCTTGGCTGAAACCGAGCGGCGCACCGCCTCGATCCGGGCGGTGCGATCGCCGGCCACCAGGTCGGGCCCATGCACTTCGAGCCAGTCGAAGAATTCGGCATCGCCGAGCAAGCCGTATTTCACCACCTCGGCATAGCCGGCCAGGAGTTCGCGCCGGGGCAGGGTCTCCAGCAGGGCGATGTCGGCCAGCACCAGGCGCGGCTGGTGGAAGGCGCCGACCAGATTCTTGCCGTGAGACGTGTTGATCCCGGTCTTGCCGCCGACCGAGGAATCGACCTGCGAGAGCAGGGTGGTCGGCACCTGCACGAAGTCGACGCCCCGCTTGGCGATCGAGGCGGCGAAGCCGGCCAGGTCGCCGATCACGCCGCCGCCCAGCGCCACCACGGCGTCGCGCCGTTCGATCCGGGCGTCGAGCAGGCGGTCCATCACCCGTTCCAGGACGGGGAAGCTCTTCGAGCCTTCGCCGGGGCCGACCACGATCGCCTGGTGCTTCACGCCGGCGGCGTCGAGGCTGGCCTCGGCCCGGGCGAGGTGCAGGCGCGCGACAGTCTCGTCGGTGACGATCAGGGCGCGGCCGCGCGGGAAGAGATCGCGCACCCCGGCGCCCAGGCGGTCGATCGCGCCGGCGCCGATATGGATGTCATAAGACCGCTCGCCCAGGACGACGGGGACGGTGACGTCGGAGGCGGTCATAGGGTGATTCCTTGCAGGCGCGCGACCTGGGCCAGGACGTCGTCCACCACTTGGTCGTGCGGGCCGTCCAAGCTGTCGACCACGAGGTCGGCCTCGGCATAGACGGGATAGCGTTCGGCGATCAGCCGCTCCAGGATCTCGCGCGGGTCGCCGCGCTTCAGGAGCGGCCGGTTGTTCCGCTTCTTGACCCGCTTCAAGAGCACGTCGAGATCGGCGCGGAGCCAGATCGAGACGCCGAATTCCTTGATCCGGGCGCGGGTTTCCGGGTCCATGAAGGCGCCGCCGCCGGTCGCCAGCACATGGGGCGTCGCATCGGTCAGCAGGCGGGCGATGACGCGCCGCTCGCCGTCGCGGAAGGCGGCCTCGCCGTGGCGCTCGAAGATTTCCTCGATGGTGCAGCCGGCGGCGTCCTCGATCTCGGCATCGGCATCGCGGAAGGGCACGTGCAGGCGCTGGGCCAGCCGCTTGCCGATCGACGACTTGCCGGCGCCCATGAGACCGACGAGCACGAGCGTCCGGGTCAGGACGAAGGGCGGCGGGCTGGTGACGGGCGGGTCGCCGGCCCCGTCGTAAGAGAAGATGTCGTCTTGCACCGCCGGAATGTGCCCGCTGGCGGGCGATCTTTCAAGGTCGTGCAGGGGCAGGCCGGCATGCTGCGGCCACCCTTGTCCTGACAGGGGGGTGCCCCTAAAGTGACGGAAATCGCCGTGCGGGAATCGCCGGCCGGGCACCTCGTCCCGCTTTTGCCACCCGCTTGTGCCTTCTTTCCGCCTTGGACGCTGTTCACTATCCGATCATGTCGAAAGTTCTCCTCATCCTGGCCGGGGTCGTCCTCACCGCCGTCGTCGGCGGTGCCATCTATCTGGCGACCTTCGACCCGCCCGTCACCCGCGAGCGGGTGGAGCAGGTCCTGCCCAATGACCGCTTCCCGGAATAGGCGAGGCAGTCTCTCTCTTGTTGCCGCGGCCGCCGTGCTGGCGGCCAGCTTGCCGATCCTCGGCGCCTGCGGCGGTGG
>JAYSCC010000654.1:0-1945 GCA_041915065.1 Zavarzinia sp. | reverse complement strand
TCAGCAGGTCGTGGAGGCGGTCGTCGATCTGGTCGATCTCGCGCCGCAGGTCGTCGAGGTCGAACTCTGGCTCGCTCATTGCGGGGGAACTGTCGAAGGCCGGACGGGGTCGTCCGGAGGCCCACAGTTTTTAGACGGTGGCGGGGCGGAACGCAAAGAAAACATTGACTTGACCGGGGCGCCCTCCTAACCGTCGAAGCCCGAACCATGACCACCCTGGCAGACCCTGCAACGGGCGCGACGCCCGCAACAGCACTCGACACTCTTGCCGGCGCGAGCCACGGCAAACGGGCACTCCTGGGCGTTTCCGAACCCCTGCTGCTCGATTCGGGTGCGACGCTCGGGCCTTTCACCGTGGCTTACGAGACCTATGGCACGCTGAACGCGGAGCGCTCGAACGCCGTGCTGGTCTGCCATGCGCTGACCGGAGACCATTACGTCGCTTCCGACAACCCGGTGACCGGCAAGTCCGGCTGGTGGACCGACCTGATCGGCCCCGGCCGCGCCATCGATACCGACCGTTTCTTCGTGATCTGCTCGAACGTGCTGGGTGGCTGCATGGGCACGACAGGCCCGCGCGACCTCAATCCGGCGACGGGCAAGCCCTTCGGCCTGGATTTCCCCGTCATCACCGTGGGCGACATGGTACGTGCCCAGGCCCTGCTGATCGACCATCTCGGGATCGACACGCTGTTCTGCGTGATCGGCGGCTCGATGGGCGGGATGCAGGTCCTGCAATGGGCCACCGCCTATCCGGACCGGGTCTTCGCCGCGGTGCCGATCGCCACAGCGGCACGCCATTCGGCGCAGAACATCGCCTTTCACGAAGTCGGCCGCCAGGCGATCATGGCCGATCCGGAATGGCGGGGCGGCGCCTATCTCGATTTCGGCACCAGGCCGCGCGCCGGCCTCGCGGTCGCCCGCATGGCGGCCCATATCACCTATCTGTCGGAACCGGCGCTGCACCGGAAATTCGGTCGCCGCCTGCAATCGCGCGAGCGGATCGGCTTCACCTTCGATGCCGATTTCCAGGTCGAATCCTACCTGCGCCACCAGGGCTCGAGCTTCGTCGAGCGTTTCGACGCCAATTCCTATCTCTACATCACCCGGGCAATGGATTATTTCGACCTCTGGGAAGCCCATGGCGGCGTGCTGGCCAATGCCTTCCGGGGGACGAAGACGCGCTTCTGTGTCGTCGCCTTCACCTCGGACTGGCTGTTTCCGACGGCGGAGAACCGCAAGATCGTCCATGCCCTGAATGCGGTCGCCGCCAATGTCTCCTTCGTCGAGATCGAGACCGACAAGGGCCACGACGCCTTCCTCCTGGACGAGCCGGTGTTCCACGCTACCCTGACCGGCTTCATCGGCGCCGCCTGGGCGGCCCGGCAGAAGGCGTTGCCGTGACCGATTCGATCCGCATCGATCTCCGCGCCATTGCCGAGATGGTCGCCCCCGGCGCCAAAGTGCTGGACGTCGGCTGCGGCGACGGCGCCCTTTTGGGCTTCCTCGCCGACAAGAAGGGCGTCGACGGCCGCGGTATCGAACTGTCGCAGGAAGGGGTCAACGCCTGCGTCGCCCGTGGTCTTGCGGTTGTCCAGGGCGATGCTGACACCGACCTCCGCGACTATCCGGCCGGCGCCTTCGACTTCGTCATCCTGAGCCAGACCCTGCAGGCGACCCGCAACCCCCGCGCCGTGGTGGCGGAACTGCTGCGCATCGGCCGCCACGCCATCGTCTCTTTCCCGAATTTCGGCTATTGGCGGGTGCGCACCCATCTCTTGATGCGCGGCACCATGCCCGTGACCTCCTGCCTGGCCGAGCCATGGTGGGCGACACCCAATATCCACCTCTGCACCATCCGCGACTTCGTCGAGCTGACGCAGGAAATGGGCATCACCATCGAGCGCGGCTTGGCGGTCGGGCGGAGCGGCCGCTGTCGCCGGGT